>NZ_JAAHGB010000048.1:0-55097 GCF_010672695.1 Okeania sp. SIO1H4 | reverse complement strand
CTTAATATTTACTTGATTTCGGCAGCTCTAAAATTTTGTGTAAGTCCCGTAGCGAGCGCTTCGACGTAAAATTATTGATTTACAAGCATTATAGTCTAATTTTACCAGTTAAGTTGTGTAAGTCTCATTAGGAAGATCGATGAACGAAAAAAGTATTGAGATGATTTGCATAGTATAAATACCTACCAAGCTACAGATTCATATACTACTTTTAATGATACGCTCTTGAAGTTCCGAATGTGGGATCTAGGATAGACGGAAGTAAGGAAGAAAGAAAAATCTCCCTTGTCTGAGTTTTAAGCTTCGGAAGGGTCAGTTATATCATGTCCGGATAATTAGCGATCAAAAAACTTTCTCCTTCTCCTCCTCTTTTTTCATTCTTGATTCCCTCCTGACTCGGTCCTTCCCCTCCTGGGAGGGGGAGGGGCGAGGGGTGGGTTGACTCCTAACTCCTGACTCCTTATTTTTTATGTTTAGCGTAATGTCTCTCCATTAACTGAGCAACTTCAGGATTATAAATTTGCAAATAATTCCAATAATTTTCAAAGACAGACTCCACATAACCCCTGGTTTCAGGATAAGGAATTTTCTCCACAAAAGCATCAGCATCATTAAATCCAAAGCGCTTTAACCAACTACTCACAGCATTCGGTCCAGCATTATAACTCGCCACTGCTAACATCGAATTATCCTTGTACTCTTGATGAGTAAAATCTAAGTAATAAGTACCTAGATTAACATTATCATTCACATTCTCTAAATCATAGCTCACAAGATTAATATTCTTAGCTGCCTCCTTACCCGTTTCTGGCATAACTTGCATTAACCCCGTAGCACCAACTACCGATTTTATCTTCGGCATAAAACGAGATTCTTGACGAATTAAAGCAGTAACTAACACAGTATTTAACTGTCGTTTGTTAGACCATTTCACAATAGTTTCCAAATAAGGAAAAGGATACAAAGTTTGCCAATAAGTAGGCTTTTCCTTTAATGCTTTATACTCAGCTATCTCCTCTGGTTTTTCCCGTTTGCTCAAGCTAGTAAGCATCCAAATACCATCTAAATTATCTCCTATACCAATCCTTAACACACCATCAGTATACTGTTGAGCAACAGTTGGACTCATCCGGTATTCAAATTCTACCTGCCATTGTTTCCAAGCATCCCGGTCTTGACCGATCTGATATAGTTCTCGCAATGTGTCAGAACCAAAAGGCAGCGGATCTCGCTTTTTAGTATGTACAACCTTTGGAGATAGAGAACGAACAGTAATAAAATCACCCACAGGCCAACCCAACATCACCGCCGATCGCCAAGCATAGTAAGAGTGGGGGTAGCGTAAAATCATATACTCGAAAGCCTTTTTAGCATCCTCTGTCTGCCCAAGTTGCTGTGCCCACTTACCTACCCAGAATCCTGCTTGTGGTGCTAACTCACTATCAGGATTATTCGCAGTTAACTCTTGTGCCCACTTCCAAGCCACTTGTAAATTGCCCCCCTCAGCAGCTTTTTCGGCCAACTCCCAGCGTAATTTAGCAGCCGCATCAGAATTCTTATACTCACTCAACAACTGTTGACGTACCTGTGAAGCTGACTTAGCAGACTCCAGTTGATCGAGTAACTTAGACTTATCAAGCATAGCTTCGGCAGCATGGCTAGGAAAATTAGCAATTACCCTGTCGAGATAAACTATTGCTTCTTTTGGATCGACCAGTCTCGACAAACGAATCAAACCCAAAGCTGTATCTTCTCCCCCATCGGGAAACTGATTAATTAATGTTTTGTAAGCTTCGCGGGACTCCTTAGTTTTTCTCCCTAACCATAAACCCCTAGCATAACGATATAGATTTTTGGGTGTTTTGGGTGCTTTCTGATATGCCAGGCCACCTGTAGGATAATCCTGCTTTTCCCAATATCCAAAAGCAATCATTTCCCAATCTTCAGGAGTTAACTGGGAGGCATATTTTGTTCTCAGTTGTTCCAATACTGTTCCATATTCGGGCACATGAAAACCATATTTAGCAATGAGCAATAACAATTGAGGTTGATTAGGATTTTGCTTCAGTTTTTCTTGAGCAATTTTTACTGTAGTGGGGTGAGCGGGAAATTTAGCGATCGCTTCATCCCAATATTCCGGCGTTTGTTTTCCTAGGACATACAAAGCTTCTGCCATCACTGGTTCTTCTGGATAGGTTGCTAATAATTCTGACCAAGCTTTTTGTGCTTTCTCAACATCCCCGGTTAATTCATAAGCTTGCGCCCGTTTTAAGAACGCATATGGTGCTAGAACTGTATATTCTTGGTCTAAATTCTTAAGTTGAGCGATCGCCGACTCTACTTCTCCCTGTTGCATTAAATCATTAGCTAGCATATAACGTGCCCTACTGCTATTTAGAGATTTTCCTGTCTCAATAGCATCTTCCAGTTTACTCCTTCGTTGCTGGGGTGGAAGTGATACAAAATTTGTTACATCTAGCTCCGGGTTGAGCTTCTGATTTTGGATTGTGTTTTGAGAGATACTTTTGTTATTGTTTGTCAGTTCTGGTAGAAAAATTCCTAGTAACAAAGCACTGATAGAAACGCCGATCAGTATAGAAACTTTTGTTATATTTTGTTTTAGCATTTACTTATCGTCAGTTAATTAATTTTAAATTAGTTTTAGGTTTATACGAATTTGATAAATTTTTGCTACAAATGACTAGCCTTTTTATTAGGAGTCAGGAGTCAGAATAAATGGCTTCAACACCAGTTTTTAGGTCTGAAATTCTCTTTTTTTATCAAAGGGACATCTCCTGTCAAGTCTTTTAATCACACTTATTATTCGTAACATTCTTTTTTCAAAATGGTATGAGATGATGTCCAGTAAATCAAGTTATACCATTTTTATAAATGTTTGCTACAAATATTTAAGGTGTTTGGCATGGTATAAATTTTTTTTTTATATCATGTCCGTTTAATTAGTTATAAAAAACTTTCTTCTCCTGTTCCTTCTTCCTCCCTCCTGACTTGGTCGTCCTGACAGGGTTGAGCAATGGACTTTCATCAAAATTTTGACTTAGCCCCTATTAGTAATCATATCTTGGATTATTTTCTTTAGTGACCTACACATTTTCTTATTAGTTTCCGGATTGAATCTATTTTTATGCTTAATATAAGGCGTTGCTGATTTGTCCCTCGGTAACTCTTTGTTTATCTATCGATATGTTCTATTTTACATAGAGAAAAATTTATATATACTTCTGCCTAACAAGCATAGTATATCTAAAATTAATAATAGATAACTTATTGTTGGAAACTAAAAATATTCTTACATATAAAAAAATATTTACTAGGAGAAAATCAACTTAATATGAATTAAGAATAATATAACTACAGTTTAAAACTATGAATATTACATTTTCAAGTATTACGTAAAAACAAATATTAATTTTTCGATATGATGTTGCATTTTTATCTAAAAGATATAAACTTTGAGCATTATCTATGAGTAAAATGATACCTATTTAAAAGGGATTAGTATTTAGGAACTAGCTGATACCTAAAAAACCATTCCCAGTTTCAACGATCTCTTTTCTGATTATTGAAATCTATTCCCAAAATTAAGGTATATTAAGGTAAGTATTCAGGAGGAAATGCTGACATATTAACTTAATCAAAAAAATAATTAAAAAAGTAATTATCCGAGTTTGAACTCAAAAAAACGATTAAGATCATTTACCAATTACCAGTTAAAAGGAAATCAAGATGGAAATTAGAGCAATCAATACACCTCTGTTAGAATGGACCGGAGATGCCTTAGCCATTGGTTTATTTGAAGATACCAATAGCATATTAACCGGGGATATGGCCTATTTGAATGAAAAGCTGACTGACACTTTATCTGAACTAATCGAAGAAACAGAATTTAAGGGTAAAGTCAACAGCAGTGCCTCGACTCGTGTGGGCAGCAAAAAATCCATCCGTAAAATTATTATAGTGGGCTTGGGTAAATCGGAAGAGTTAAAATTAGAAACTCTGCGCCAAGCAGCAGCAACTTGTGGACGCTTGGCAAAAAAGGAGAGGTGCAAAACTCTAGGCATTAGCTTGCCAATATGTGACAATGCTGAAGCAACAACTACAGCCATCACAGAAGGCATTGAGTTAGTCCTCCATCAAGATAATCGCTTTAAATCTCAACTGGAAGATCAAGGGCCAGATGTAGAAAAAGTAGAGTTAATCGGTTTAGCTGGCTCTGATGAAGCGATCGCCCGTGCCCAGAAAATCTGTTCTGGGGTGATCCTAGCCAGGGAACTTGTAGCAGCACCTGCTAATTCTTGTACCCCAATAACTATGGCTGAAACTGCTGAAGCTTTGGCTAAAGAATTTGGGCTAACTATAGAAATTTTAGAACAAGAAGATTGTGAAAAATTAGGCATGGGAGCTTTCCTGGGAGTTGCTAAAGCTTCCGATATTCCACCAAAATTTATTCATATCACCTACAAACCAGAAGGTACTCCTCGTAAAAAGTTAGCAATAGTTGGGAAAGGCTTAACTTTTGACTCTGGTGGCTTAAACTTAAAGCCTTCTGGTAGTGGTATTGAAATAATGAAAGTTGATATGGGTGGAGCTGGTACAACTTTTGGTACTGTGAAGGCGATCGCTCAGTTAAAACCAGATGTGGAAGTTCACTTTATTAGCGCTGTCACTGAAAATATGGTTAGTGGCCACGCCATGCACCCTGGAGACTTCCTCACTGCTTCTAATGGTAAAACTATTGAGGTTAACAATACGGATGCAGAGGGGCGTTTAACTTTGGCCGATGCTTTAGTTTTTGCCGATAAATTAGGAGTAGATGCGATCGTTGACTTAGCTACTCTCACAGGTGCTTGTGTTGTGGCATTGGGTAATGATATTGCTGGTTTATGGAGTCCTAATGATGATTTAGCGGGGCAACTGGCGGCAGCAGCAGAAAGTGCTGGTGAGAAACTATGGCGGATGCCTTTGGAGGAGAAATACTTTGAGGGGTTGAAAGCTATGCACGCTGATATGAAAAATACTGGACCTCGTCCTGGTGGTGCTATTACTGCTGCTTTATTTTTGAAGCAGTTTGTTAAAGATACACCTTGGGCGCATTTGGATGTTGCTGGTCCTGTATGGATAGATGCTGAGAATGGTTACAATAATGCTGGGGCAACTGGTTATGGCGTTCGGACTCTGGTAAATTGGGTTTTGAGTTAGAAATTAGTCAAGTGTGTAACTTTTTTTAGGTTATTGAGAAAGGAGTCAGTAGTTCAGGAGTCAGAAATTGACGTTGCTGAATGATTATGATTTTTAGGCTTTGGTGAATTATCCTGATGATTTTTGTGCTTAGGGAATAGGTTGGATGTAGGGACGTTGCGTGCAAACTCCGTAATGATTAGTTCGTTCCTTGATTATGCAACACCCAAATATCTTAATTCATAGTTTGATTCACCAACGCCGATTTTTAGTAGTCAGTTTCTGGTTTTTTGAGTAGGTTGCTTGATGGTGGTTTTGATGAAGTTTTGCTATCTAGGTCTCTGCTTTTAAGGGGATAAAAAAAAGAGAATTCCGTATTTTCGTAGCCTCCTTATTGCAGAGGTACTGATAACTGATAATTGATAACATAAATGACCAGTTCCTCAGTAGGCAACTGGTTTAGTCTTTCTCTATCTTGTTCTAGTGGCTGGTTTTTGTTCATGGATGCGATTTTCTACCCTATTGTCTCTTTTGTCAATACTCCTCCACCTGAATCCTTACGAATAAATAAACTATGAATCAAAACGAAAAATCTTACAAGCCTTTTTCCATGTATATTAAAATAGCTTCTATTTTTGTCACTTTTTATCTTTCTCTCAGATTATTAATTTTCCCGATTATTACTAGCATAGAAACAGGAAAATTAGCTAAAATCCCTGAGATAACTCCTAGTGATGTATGCTTGCTCTTATTAATTATCCTATTTCAAACAGACTTACTAAATTTGATCAAAACTTTAAAAATAGGTAGCGGGGGATTTGAAGCTGAATTCCGAGAATTAAAACAAGAAGTTGATAAACAAAAAGAAGATATAGATACTTTACAGCAACAACAAATAGAGCTAATTCAGCAACAACAAAAGAAATTAGACTCACTTCAAACCTTTATGTTTAACTTTTTGCTTGATGAATCAAAATACAAAATTATTCATTTTTTAAATCTTTATACTGCACAAAATCTGCCTTTCTCTTTTCATGTAACTCCGAATGCAGCTATTGATTTAAGAATATTGCGAGATTTTAAATTGATTGAATTAATTGACCCAAAAAGCTACATTAGTCAAATGGAAACAGACAGTAATAGAGGATATAAGGCTATTTATTGATTTAACAAAATATTGTCGAGTAACTGAATTTGGTAATCAGTTCATAAAAACTAGAGCAGAACTTAAAGCTAAAGTTCAGAATACTGGAACACTATAAAACTTCAAAGTTATTGCCTTTAAACCATCAATTTTTTTCCTAATATCCAGTTATACCATTTATCAAAAGTAATGCTACACTTGGAAAGTGTCAAAATAACCCTCAAAATGGTAAAGATGATTAAAGGCTTACATCACGTTAATAAATAGTATTTAGCAAGTAGGCTAGGTTAAGCGACAGTCTAGTAGGGTGTGTTAATGAAATGTAATACCAAGCGTGAAAAAATAATGTTACGAATAGTAAGAGGAATAAAAAGACAAATGCAGGATATGTCCTTTGACAAAGCGGTGCGACCCCGCGACGACGCCAGTCGCAAGGGAACGCGCACCAAGAGAAAAGAATAATTTACGACCTGAAAAATGGTATTGAAGCTATTGATTCTGACTCTATCCGACTGAGTTACCCTCCTGGGAGGGGTTAGGGGTGGGTTGACTCCTAAGAAATATCCTAGCTATTTGTAGCAAATATTTATTAATTTGGTATAACGCACCGCTGATATCAAATGTTTTGGTGCGTTACGCTACTGGACTGACTAAGACACCATTTAAGGTGTGTCAGTCTAGTAGACATCTGGTAAAAATAAAAATAAAATCAATTCTTATCCATAAATTATCAATTATTCCCCTCCTGGGAGGGGTTCGGGGTGGGTTCCCTGTTGCTTTCCGGAGCTGTTGCCTGTTGCCTCTTTTCTGGAGATGTCTAGTAGGGTGCGTTAATGAAATGTAACGCACCGCCTATCCCAAATGTTTCGCTCCGTTACGCTATCGCTAACACACCCTACTGGACTGACTAAGGCACCATTTAAGGTGTGTCAGTCCAGTAGTTTCTGGGTGTCTCGATATCCCCATCTCGCCTACTCCCTATACCCCGATCGCTTAAACTATTGACTGTAGCAGCTACATCAATACCAGTAGTTTGCTTTAACTCCTCAAAAAAAGCAGCCATTTTTGTCGCATTGCTTCCACCTTGAGCATTAATTACGGTAACATTATCCACATCAACTTCTGGCACAGTAGATACCATAATCTTCAGCAACTCTTCCAACTTCTGATATAGAAAAACTTCTCGTGCGTTTGCACCAGCAGCTTTCCAAGATTCTGCCAACTTCTTAATACCCTCTGCTTGTGCCTTTCCTGGTTCGACAATAGCAGCAGCATCTCCCTTGGCAGTAGCGATCGCTCGTTTACATTCAGCTTCTGCGGGAGCAACTACATCTGCCTGTAACTGTTGTGCAACTTGCTTAATACGCTCATTCTGCACTGCCACCTCAGCCTGAGTCCGCGCTACCTCTGACCCAATATCAGCCTCCGCTTCTGCCACCACTGCTTGCCGTTTTGTCACCGCATCTTGAATGCGCCTTTCAGCTTCTGCACGAGCTACAGCAATTTTCGTTTCAATCTGTTTGAAAGAAGTATTTTTTTGGTTTTCTGCTTCTCGAATAATTGATTCTGCCTGGGTTTGTGCTTCAGCAATACGAGAATCTCGTAACAATTCAGCTTGTTGTTTTCGACCAATAGAATCAAGATATCCTACATCATCAGCAATATTCTGAATTTGTAGAGTATCCAAAACTAAACCTAATTTTTCTAGGTCGTCTTCTGCTTCCTCCAGCAAGCTTTTAGCAAAAGCAATTTTGTCTTCATTGACTTGTTCTGGTGTCAGAGAAGCTAAAACACCACGCAAATTTCCTTCTAGAGTTTCCTGAGCTAATTTTTCAATTTCCTGGCGAGTTTTGCCTAGCAGCCGCTCGATCGCGTTGTGAATAGTAGGTTCTTCACCAGCAATTTTGATATTTGCCACACTCTCAACTGTGAGAGGAATACCACCTTTAGAATAAGAATTATTAACCTTAAGTTCAATGATCATATTACTCAAGTCCATGCGGAAAGCTTGTTCTAATAGGGGGACGCGAATGCTACTACCTCCCTTGACAAGACGATATCCAACTTTTTTATCGCTGTCTCCAACACGGTGACGACTTCCAGAAAAAATTAGGACTTCACTTGGTTGACAAATATAATAAAGGTTGCGAATGACAAAGACACCTGCACCAGTACCAAGACCGAAAACTGCCAGTAACGCTAATACTATTTCCATGATTTTTTTTACTCCGTTATTTTAGTGATTTAAGAAGGAAAAAGGAAGAGGGAAGAAGAAAGAATAATATCATGTCCGGATAATTAGTTATAAAAAAACTTTCTCCTTCTTCTGCTGTTGTTCTTCTTTATTACCTCTTTCCTCCTGACTCCTGACTTCCCCTCCTGGGAGGGGCGAGGGGTGGGTTGACTCCTGAGGACTCCGTAGTTATTTATTTATCACTGTTTAACCGGACATGATATAAGTAGGTAGGTCTAATGAAACGTTGAAAAAATTGTAGGGGTAGGTTTAACTGAAAGCTTTGAGGTAAGAATGGTCTAGTTCTCAAAACCTGTCCTATGATATTGTGTTTATTTATGCTCACCTACTTACTAATTTGATAAATGTTTGCTAAAAATAGTTAGGCTTTTTATAGGAGTCACCGAGTCAGGAGGAGAGTCTCTGCATAAGTCCCGATCGTGTTCGGACGGGTCAGTTATAAATAAAATTTAAGAACTCCGGGTACCGACAGTACCAAAGAAATACTGAAATTATCTTTACTCAATTCCTTTCTTTCCTCCTTTCTTCCCTTCTAACTCCTGAGGACTGAGGACTGACTCGGTGACTCCTAAATACTTAACCTATAACTGTTTAACCTGATTTGAGGTAACTTCTTTCCCATTGCTGAAGTTTCCTGTCACATCAACGCCAAGGGTTTGATTGACATTTTTGAGGAACTGGCGGAAGATTTCAGGATAAGCATTCACCAAACTAGCGATTGACTTGCCATCTCCACTATCGATAACTTTGATATTTTCCAATTTAACTTGTTCGGTTACCTTAGCAGACTCACGCAAAATCATACTAATTTGTTGTAAGTAGAACAATTCCGCAGCATCTTTACCAGTCTCTTGCCAAACCTGGGAAAGCATATCGTTAACTAAAGCTTCAGCTTGAGCATTTTCTGAAAGAGAAGCAGCATTTCCTTTTGCTATGAGTTCTTTTGCTTGCCGTTGTGCTTCTGCTGGCAATACTTCATCCGCTTCTAAACGCAATCTCTCTAACTCAGCGCGGACTGTTTGCAATAATTGTTCTGCTCTTGCCCTTGCTTCTTTAGCTGCTGCTTTGGTTCGTTCTTCTTCTGAACGTGCTTGCTGTTCCAACTCTGCTTGAATTTTACGGAGTTCGTTTTCTTTTTTAACGGTTAATGTTAATGACTCGGTTTTGGCAGTTTCTGACTGTCGTTGGCAGTCAGCTTCTATTTGGTCTGCTTCTGCTTTGGCGTTAGACTCAGCTATTTCAGCATCTCGGCGAATCATGGCAATTTGTTTGCGACCAATGGAGTTTAGGTAGTCTACGTCATCGGAAACGCTTTGAATTTTCAGGATGTCGAGTTGCAAACCCAATTTTGCTAAGTCGCGACTCACGTCTTCAGCAATGCGTTCGGCGAATTGAAGACGGTCTTCGTTGAGTTGTTCTGGTGTCAGGGTGGCGACCACACCCCGCAGGTTTCCTTCTAGAGTTTCTCTTGCTACACGGGTAATTTCTGAGCGGTCGCGGTCGAGAAATCTTTCTATGGCATTGCCTACTATTTTCGGGTCATTGGAAACTTTGATATTGGCGATCGCTTGAATATTTAGTGGAGTACCGCCTTTGGAGTAAGCATTCCGCACTTCCACAGGTACTGGCATGGTGCGTAGGTCCATTGTTTTGGTTGTTTCTAGAATTGGGATGGGAATTGCTCTACCACCAAATATTACGCGATAACCAACTGTTTCCCCTTCTTTTGTCCGCCGTTTCCGACCGGATAAAATTAGTATTTCATTGGGTTTACAAATTTGTATGAATGTGTTGATAAACCAGATTAATACTATCACTCCAAATATAGATAGAGCGATGGGCAAACTTGTAGAAATTTTTCCTGTAAAATTCTGAATTGGCTCCTTTTGTATTACAGGAGGAATTTGTGCTATTTCTACAGTGGTTAATTCGGCTTTATTTGATTCTAAATTTTTACTTTTCATTAGTTAAATTTCCTCATTGATTTTTGTGAAATATAGTATTTTTCATCTAGTAGTATGAAAGTTCGAGCTAACTGGCCTACAAATCGTTTATTTCTTCCCTAAAAATCTCTGCGATTATTCATTATCTTTTCTGTGGCGGGTTTAATACCCCACCGTCAACGGGGGTGCTTAAAATTTTTTGGGGTTATAAGACACGGACTAGCCGGTTGTTAACTATCCATAAGCAATTTTCCCTTCTGCCTTCTGCCTTCTGCCTTCTGCCTTCTTCATTGATGATTATTCCTGGTGTTGAAAAGATGATTTGGAAATTACCCACACCTGATTATTTTCTGTGCCGATAATAAATACTTGTTCTCCCTTAGTAAATTCTTTAGATTCTTCTGTTGTACGGGCAATTAATTCTATGCTAGAACCTTTAACATTTAAACTAACTTTACCTCTACTATGAGTATCAAATGGAATTTCCACAGTGCAGGGTAGACCTAAAAAATCTTGAGGTCTGACAAGACTATTTATTACTTGGTTTTGTCGAAAAATCGACAACAATAATACTATTAACATCCCACCAAATATTCCTACTCCCACTGAAATATAGGCTAACATTAAAAGTTGATTTTTCATGCCGATTTATTCATCTCGCAACTATATTTAAGTTGTGCATAAAATTTCTTGAAATTGGGGAATTGGAAAATCGCGTTCGAGGATAGCTGAAAAAAATTAAGATTCATCCTCTGATGTTTTATCTAGATAATTTTCTGATACTACCCATACTCTATTATTTTCTATTCCCACGATAAATGCTTTTTCTCCTCTAGTAAATTCCCTAGATTCTTCAGTAAAAGCCATCAATTCTATAACAGAATTTTTCACATTTAATCTAATTTTTCCTCTACTATTTTTATCAAAAGGAATCTCCACAATTCCAGAAAGACCTACGAGGTCGCCACTACGCACCAAGCTATCAGCTTGACGGTTTTTTAAGGTATGTAATACCCATGCCATAATTGTGCCACATAAAATACCAACAATTATAGAAATAATGGCAATTATTGTTGGTGAAAGAGTGGGCGAAATATACGATAATAAAATTCCAGTTAGCCCAAAGAAACAACTGCCAAAAGTCCAAAATTTTAGGCTGAATAATGGTAGCCATAATCTTCGGCGACGTTGATATATTGAAGTATTAACTTGTGTACTTGATTGGTCTGTAATTTCTAAGTCTGGGTCAAAGTCTTGGTCAAAATCTACACCATCTAGACCGGCAAAGGCGGAGAGTGCCACAAATGCTCCACCAATAATTAGACAGAAAACATAAGCTGATTCCATAAGTTGTCCTTGATAATTTTTAACAACCTCTTGGTCTATTTATATTCTGGCAAATTAGTTTCCTATTCAGGCTATTTGTAAAAAAAATTTGTGTTTTACTAGAAAACTACTTTTTATTTCATCAGTAGAATTTTTAATTACTATGAAAACTTTCTTCGTTAGATACAGAAAATTTTGATATAGAGATATTATACCCAAAGTTAGTAGTTTATGGGGGGCGGATATCTAGATTTCCAATTGTATAATACCAAGTGTGATAAATGTTTTCTACAAATAGTTAGACTTTTTATAGGAGTAAATTCAGTTATCAGTTAACCTCTTCCGGAGGAATTGCGTTTTTTATATGGCGTAGCGAAACAGTTATCACTACCTCCTGCAATAGGAATGCGAGAACTTGAAACTTTATTTTTTTGTCAAAATAAATAACTTCTATATAGCAATTCCCATATTGGTAAGGTACAAAATTCGTTTGTTTTAGGGAACAGGGAACAGGGAACAGGGAACAGAGAATAGGGAACAGAGAATAGGGAATAGAATAGAATAGAATCGAAATAAATATAGGTGTACCTCACTAATTTGAGAAACGCTATATCATTTATGAGTGTGAGTATCCTTATTCGTTTGTTTTAGGGAACAGGGAACAGGGAACAGGGAACAGAGAATAGGGAACAGAGAATAGGGAATAGAATAGAATAGAATCGAAATAAATATAGGTGTACCTCACTAATTTGAGAAACGCTATATCATTTATGAGTGTGAGTATCCTTTTTTAATCCAGGAGATATCTGAACGATAATCTTTTCAGTCCCGTTATTATTCTAAATATTCTTTTTTCGCCCTTGGCATAGTACTATAGCGGTTTTCATTAACATAGAATACAGAGATTTTGGCTTAAAGGCAGAAGGCAGAAGGCAGAAGGCAGAAGCTTTGTAGTCTACCTCTCTCTGTGAAAACCGCTATAATTATTAATCATAAATATGGCAGGCAATAGACAAAAGTGGGAAAAATATTTCTCCGTATTCGATTCATTATCACTCTATATCCTAAGCAACTCAAGATTTGCTATACAGAAATAAAATTATAGTTTTTCACTTAGAAGGAGCTAGTCTAATTCTAGAAAATACCTATCTAGACTGCTGTTTATCTTAATTTATTATTTCTGATTTTTTGATTCTTTACTTCTTCATTGTTCTTTCTTCCTTCTTCCCTTTTCCTTCTTCTACAACAATACTGACTGTTGATAATTAGGATTATAATTAGGTAAAACTTCTACACTAGGTTGAGTAACTCGTAAAGTTAATGATAGTCTAACTTGACCGCTAGTATTGCATACAGAGCGATGGATAAGTTCATCTGTAAACATCACAAACTGACCTGGTTTGAGAATTACTGGGACTGAATTTTCTGCCAATTTTTCTGTAACTTCAAAGAAATTATTGCCACTAAAAGGGTCTGTCATTTTTACAGATAAATTGCGGTCTTTTTTAGCATTTGGTATAAATTCAAAGCCATTAAATTTATTGACTTCAGTCAGAGCAATATAAACATTAATTGTTTTACCTACACCAGAAAGCAATTTTGGATAAGAATCTCTGTGCCACAAGGGGATTAATTGTTTTGCGGGATAATTAACCCAAAGTTCAGAACGCCATAATACTAATTTTTCTCCTAAATATTCTTGCAATTTTGCCAATAATTTTTCATCCTGACATATTTTCCAAATTTCAGGGGAATCAAGATGTCTTTCCATGTGAAATTCTTGTTTCCAAATTTGAACTAATAATAGAAAGGCTGAACCAAATTTGAATTTCAATAAAAATTTTAAAAGGCGTAAAAATAATAATTTGCTTGGAGGTTTTGGTAAGATTTCTGCAAAAATTGTTTTGGTAATTTGACCAATTTCTTGACTGTCTAGTTTGAGGGTGTAAGGACCGGATATTCCAGAAAAGTTATCATAATTAATTGTTTCGTTAGTTTTTGTATTCTGGCATCCACTCCAGAGTAAACTTCTTTCCCAAAGTTGTTTTGCTAGGTGAATATCTGTTGCTATTTTTGGCAAAGGAATTTCCTGGGTTTGAGAATCAAAAAATTTACCACTGATATTTTTTAGTTGACTAGACTGGGCACAAAATAATGTACTATTTGCACCTTTTTCTGGATAAATTCCTAAACCTATATATTTACTCAGACTATGCCAAATTGTAATATTAGATTGTACAAATCCTGGATGAACAGCATTAACAGTTACATTTGTATTTTCTAATTTTCTGGTAAGTTCAGTTGTCAACAGCAATAAACATAATTTAGAGACAGAATAAAGTTCTAAAAAATTGAGAGGTGTTTTTTTGACTAATAAATTCCAAGGAATAGTTTTTGGTTTTAATGCCAAATCGGAAGCCACCATAATAATTCTACTAAATGCAGAATTATTGAGTTTTTCTAACAAAAGATATGTCAGTAAAAAATGACCTAAATAGTTGGTTCCCCAAATTAGTTCAAATCCTTCTTGAGTAGTACCTCTTTGATTAAAAATTCCGGCATTGTTAACTAAAATATGTAGAGGAAGTTGCCTGGTTATGAACAAATCAACAAATTGACGAACTGAATCTAAAGAAGCTAGATTTAAAGGCAAAAACTCAACGTTTTTATTGCCACTAATTTGACGAATATAATCTACAGCTTTCGTGGCTTTACTAATAGAACGACAGGCAATAAATACATGACATCCAGCTTTGGCTAAACCAACAGCAGTCATTAAACCAACACCAGAATTACCACCCGTAACAATACATACTTGATTTTGTAAATCTTGATTCATAACTTACCAAAAGAAGGAAGAAGAAAGAAGGAAGAAGGAAGAAGTGGATGGGGATAGTCTTCGACAAGCCACTCCACGTCTACAAACCCCAACTAATTATAAACACCCTGTAGGCGGGGGGTATTAAACCCAAAATATTTATAATAAAAATATGAGCTTTGGATGCTCAAATTGTCAGTCATAAATTATCCTCTATAGCAATCCTAAATCATTAAAAAAATATTGAAGAAGGAAGAAGTGGATGGAGACTCAAACCCCAACTAATTATAAACACCCTGTAGACGGGGGGGGTATTAAACCCAAAATATTTATAATAAAAATATGAGCTTTGGATGCTCAAATTGTCAGTCATAAATTATCCCCTATAGCAATCCTAAATCATTTGTGATAATTTTATTGCTTCGGTTTTTCTCTTTCCCAGATCTGGTGTTCCCTATTCCCTATTCCCTAAAATATACAATATCTCACAACTCAAATAAGATTGCTATAGTAAGATAACTGATAGCTTGAAATATTTTTGATGTTCCATATTGTTTTTACCGAATAATTAATAATTAAATAATTCTGGTTTAAAGCTTCCCCTTTTAAGGAAAAAAAGCGGTCGAGGGATGGCGAGGTCTCCTCGCCATATCCAATCGACCAAGAGAAAAGACAATATTCCTTATATTCAATTCCGTAACGGTTTTAATCAGAGGTAATTATCCATTGTCCATTAATGAATTGCTATCTTTTTTCCCCTAAAAAAAAAGTCTATTTGCTGATTTCAATCATCAACTAATTGTTGATAAAACCACAAAAATAGGGAACAATAATTCTTATAAGCTGAAATTGAGGCCAATATTTATGAATGGGCATCGTTATAGATTTTTACTAAGTTTACTATTGTTAGGAATGGGCTTAATATTATCAATTATATTTAATCCTACTATCGGTATTGAAGTAAAATCTATCAATATTGAAATAGACTCTCAACGAAATTTAGTCAGTCGTATCTATACCCCCACTACAGCAAAACCTCATCCAGTAATATTGTTGTGTCATGGTGTCAACAATAGCAAAGAAATGATGACACCCTTGGCAGTAGAGTTGGCAAGACATGGAATAGCAGCGATCGCTTTTGACTTTGGCGGTTATGGCGAGTCTTATCCACTGAAAAATAGAGAAAAGTCTATAGAAAACTTAGACAAAAACACCAAAGCAGATGCTAAAGCAGTTCTCGCATATATTCGCGATCGCCCAGAAATTTTTGACCGAGAGCGCATTGGTATTCTTGGTCATTCTATGGGTGGTGCAACAGCATTAAAGTTAGGGCAAACAGAAGAACTATTGCGCTCGACAATTCTTTTAGGTATTAGTGGCACTGCTACTCCTACCACTCCTCGAAATCTATTTTTGGGCGCTGGTGTATACGAGCAAATTAACCCTCCTGAAGATTTACGAATTATGTTGCAGCAAGCAACGGGTAGCAAAAATCCTGTTTGCATCAATAATGGTAATAATATTTGCGGTAGTTTCAGTAATGGTACTGCTCGACTGTTAATAATTTCTGGCACTGCCGACCATATCATCCCCACCTACGACCCACATTTAATGACGAAAGCGATCGAGTGGGCACAACATAGTTTAGATGTTAATTCTACTAAGGAGGTAAAATTAGCTGCACCGGGTTTAATAATTTCTATGTTATTAACATTTGCAGGTGGTATTGCTTCTGGTGTTTGTGTATTACTTCGACCCGATGAAAAAATCAGAATGCAGACTACAGAAACGAGAGGAGAAAGTTTGGTAGAAGAGATATATTTTCGTCAGATAAAAAAGGCAGCAACATTAAAAGTGCAGTTATTATGGCGACGTTGCGTTACCTGGTTATTGGCAATACAAATGACAGTTATTTGGTTGATGGCAATAAGAAGTCTGGCACCGACCAGAAGCGCGAGTAATATGCTGGTGTTTTGTTATGTTTTGCAACTATGTAGTAATTATGCTTTACGTCGTTCTGACAAATTGACTTCTATTTTGCGAGTTGTCTGTTTATATGTTTTGCTTTTGATGGGGGCGTTTTTATTGCCGACATTATTATGTGGAGTCACTGAAATTTTAACTACACCAAATTATCTGGTGAGTTTACCTCAATTTTTGCTCCAGTGGCCGTTTTTTGCTTTCTACAATTACACCATAGCAGCTAAACTAATTTTGATTCCTACTTATACTTTAGAGTTACAGGTTAGTTGGTTGTTTATATTATTAGTGTTGTTAGAGTTGATGTGGTCTGGGATAACTTTGCTAATAGTGGAACAAATTTTAGTGGGGGGTGTGAAATGGTTACGTCGTCCGTTTGTTTTCACTGGAGTGAGTAATATTTCCCAGAAACAAATTGGTTTATTAGGGTTATTATTGTTGGCTTTTTTAGGGGTATTGTATCAGCGAGTGAGCGACGGTTTATTGGTGCTGGTAATGAGTAAGGGAATATTGGTATTACAAATGCTGGGGTTATTTTTATTTTTGCCTATAGGAATTATTGTCGTTACTGTCAGGTCTTCCTGGTTTCAAAATTTAGAGTCTCCAAGGGAACAAGGAAGAGGGAAGAAGGAAGAAGGAAGAAGAGATAAGATATAAAATTAATTTTTCCGAAATTTATTAATAGTTTGATGTAGTTCAAGTTACCAAAAAAATTATCGGAAATAAAGAAGAGTCTAATGATTTAATTGATGCCAAATTTCGCCAATATTTTTACAATCAAAAACAGACTATGGAACAACGATATTGATTGATTTATGGAAAGCAAAAAAAATGATTATTTCAAAATATCTATATATCTTCATTGTTCCTGAATTAATTAAACACATAGCGTTTATCGTAAACTAAAAGCAATAGCTGATAGCTGATAGCTGACGGCTGTTTGCGCAGCATTCCGAAGGAAATGCTTACAATTTTGTATCTCACGCTTCTTGAGAATTGCTATACTAAAAATACTGAGGCGCGTGAGGAAATAAAATATGACAATACAACTTCCCTTGTCCCAAACTAACTCAGAAATAGTTTATCCAGATAGTGATTGCCAGCCTATGGCAGATAATACAATTCAATTTCGTTGGATTACAATTATTCATTACAATTTAGCTTGGTTATTTGCAGATAATGCTGAAGTTTTTGTGGCAGGAGATTTACTTTGGTATCCGGTAGAAGGGAATAATAAATTACGACAAGCGCCAGATGTAATGGTGGTTTTTGGAGTACCGAAAGGAGACCGAGGTTCTTATCAGCAATGGAAAGAAAATAATATTGCTCCACAAGTAGTATTTGAGATTCTTTCTCCAGGAAAGACACCTAAAGAAATGGAGTGTAAATTATTATTTTATGACCGCTATGGAGTAGAAGAATATTATGTTTATGACCCGCAAAAAAATAGTTTAACGGGATGGTTACGTTCAGAACTTTTTCTGGAAATAATTGATGAAATGAATGGTTTTGTTTCTCCTAGATTAGGAATTAAGTTTGAGTTAACAGCAGAAACGCTAATTTTGTATCGTCCTGATGAACAAGCATTTACAGATTATATGGAAGTTCAGCAACAATTGGAGGCAACAGAAAACCGTGCTTTAGAAGCAGAAAATCGTGCTTTAGAGGCAGAAAGTCGTGCCACTGTTGCTGAAGAAGAACTTCAACAGGAACGCCAAGAGAGGGAAATTGTTCAAGAGCGCGCCAAACGCTTAGAACAATTATTACGAGAAGCGGGGATAGATCCAGAAAGTAATGGTTGAAGAAGGAGACAGGAGACAGGAGACAGGAGACAGGAGACAGGAGACAGGAGACAGGAGGAAAATTACATGGGGATTCTAACCCCAAGTAATTTTGAACACCGTGTAGACGGTGGGGTATTAAACCCACAAAGAAAATGATAATTCAACAATTAATAATGAATAATTAATAATTAATCATCATTAATTACCTTTTCCTTTCAAGAATAGGATTGACTCAAAGGAAAATTTTTCTTTATCATTTTCTTTGTGGGTTTAATACCCCACCGTCTACACGGTGTTCAAAATTACTTGGGGTTAGAATCCCCATGTAATTTTCCTCCTGTCTCCTGTCTCCTGTCTCCTGTCTCCTGTCTCCTGTCTCCTTCTTCAATATCCCCTTAAAATGGGAGGCTTTAAACCACAATTTTCGGTTAATTTTTTAGAGAAAATAAGCGATCGCTAAATAATTTTTAGGAGTAAATTTTATGAAAATTAAAAATTTTCTGAATCTGACTTTTTACAGTATCTTTTGGATCTGGAATGTGACATTTTTAGGAGCTGTATATTTCTGGATTTTGCCAACTATTGGATGGTCTTTAATTGAAGATACTTTATCTGGCTTAATTCCCAGTCAATTTTTAATTACTTTCATTGGAATAGTAGCAATTCCCACTATTTTTACTATCATTGGTGGATGGTATTTTCGCAAACAACCTCTGCAATTATTCCGTTTATTTTATGGAGTTGAAGCTCCTTTATTTTTACTCTGTTTATTACGTTTTTTTGTACTGCGAGAACTTACTCAAGCTAGTACTTTAATTTTAGCCACAATCTTCATTAGCATTATCGCTTTTGCTCTGGAAATGTTATATGGTTATGCTAATCGAAATAAGTTAGTATCGTGGCTACAAATGTTTGCCCACAGCCTGATGTTATTAACTGGTTTATATGTGGGAGTATTACTACTATTTTATGCCGTGCCAGTATCTGTAATGTTAGTACGAGAATTTTTCTCATTTTACTGGCTTCAAGGAATTATTTCTGAGTTAACTTATTCTCCTGGCTATGTATTTACATTGCTCTTATTTTTATTTGTCTTGGCTTTAACAACAACTTTATTTGTGTTTATGCCCTCAGCATTAGCCAGTTTATACGTTAATTCTGGACAAAGAATACTCAGAACATTTGCTAATCAACATGGTCATCAACGTACATTTCAGGGAATTATTGCGGTCATAACTGCTTGGATGATTCTATTTGTTTCATTTCAACAACAACCCCAAGTTGTAGCTTTTCAAATGTTAGATTTACCAGTCAGAAATGAAAGCGATCGCCAAGAACTTTTAGCTAATTCTAATTTAATTAAAGATGGATTAGTTAATGCCTATTTATCCTCATATCGTTATCTAAGTACGGCTGCCAGAAGTAACCAAATTCGGATCATGTACAGAAGCACATTTGGTTTGCCAGAATCAATTAATCAAACATTACAAGATTACTTCAATAATCTGATGTCACCCTTCTTATATAAAGGTGACGATAAAGACAAACAAAAAGCAGCCAAACTCTACAGTGATTTTTTCGATACACCGATTCAAAAAGCAGAACAAAAAGCAATTATTAATGCTATTCAATCGACAGCAAATCTAGATGAAGTGAAAGCTGGATTATTAAATATTGGGGAACAAAAAGTCTGGCTGAAAAACCAAGAAATTACAGTAAAAGAAAATAGAGATTGGGCAGATATAGAATTATATGAAATTTATGAAAATCAAACCTTTGAACCTCAAGAAATTCTCTATTATTTTACCCTCCCAGAAAGTGCAGTTATTACAGGTATTTGGTTAGGCGATACTGACAACCGCGCCCAACGTTTTCCTTTCAAAGTTTCGCCCCGTGGTGCAGCACAAAAAGTCTATAATTCTCAAGTCCGAAGAGAACGTCCGGTCGATCCTGCTCTCCTAGAAAAAGTCGGGCCTCGGCAATATCGTTTACGAGCATTTCCAGTACCAGCAAAGTTGTCAGTAAGGGAACGAAAAACTAACCCAGACCGACCAACACAAATGCACTTGTGGTTAACCTATCAAGTAATGGCAAAAGATAATAGTTTTGCTTTACCGAAGTTGAGAGAAAAACGTAATATCTATTGGAATAAAAACACCAAACGAATTTACAATACCAAGTCTGTCAGAGGCGATCGAGAAGCATGGTTGCCATCTAGTCTGACCGCAGTTACTCAAACGACTGCACAACAACATCAGATAAATTTTGCCAATGGATATCAAATTTCTGCTCAACCTTTAGTAACGCGAGAAAGATTTTTACCAGAAAGTGAACGGTTTGCAGTGGTTGTGGATACTTCCTACAGCATGAGAGCTAAAACCAAAGAACTAAAACAGAATATTGACTGGTTAGTGGCAAATGGTTTGGGAGACCTGAGTTTCAGTAACGGTGATGCAGATATATATTTGACTAATGTCGGTTTTCCACCAGAAAGGATAGATGATATTAGTCAGTTTGATGCTGAGAAAGTTACATTTTTCGGTACGCTCCAATATAAGGAAATGCTCGAACAATTTCTCCAGTTACGAGGGGATACTCGCTACAATGGATTGATATTGGTGACTGATGAGGGTAGTTATGAACTCTCGGATGATACTCAAGAAATGCCCAACTTATCTACTCCTTTGTGGATGTTGCATTTGGGAGCGATGCCACCTGCTTATGATGATGCCACATTAAAATTGATGCAAAAAAGTGGGGGTGGTGTGGCGACACAACTTACCGAGGTATTCCAGCAAGTTACCGCAAAATCAAAATTAGGAAAATCTGTTGTAAGTGTGGCAGATGGGTATGCTTGGTTTATGGAGAAAAAATCTGGTGGGGAAATAATAGAGGATAATTTTGCTCCTCTGGCAGCTCAAAAGTTAGTTTTGGGGTTGAGTAAAAAAATGAACTTGGAGACTCTGGAGGAGTTGGATGCTATTCACGCGATCGCCAAGACCTATAAAATTGTTACGCCTTATTCTTCAATGATAGTTTTAGTCAATGATGAACAACGGGAAGCTCTCAAACGTGCAGAAGCAGCAGCAGACCGTTTTAACCGCAAAGTTGAAGATGGCAAGGAGCAGTTAACTGACCCGAATAACCCATTAGATGCAGCAAGTGTACCCGAACCTGGTATGGTATTGGGAATGGTGGCAATGGGAATAGGGTTATGGGTAAGTCAAAACAAGTCAAAAGTCAAAAGTAATTTCTGACAACTGATAGCTATAGCCATTCTAAAATAGGTTGTAAAATTTTATCGTAGGGGTTTGGTCTCCAAACCCAAGGGATAACAATTCTAAATTCAAAATTCAAAATTTTAGGGTGCGTTTTGCTCTCGCATAACTCCGTTTTGCTAGCGCAAAGCTTCGCTAACGGCTGTCGCCGACATGAAAAACGCTGCGCGACATGAAAATACGGCTTAAATCTAGACAATGAAAGGGATATAGCAATCCGTCGTAACGCACAATTTTAGATATAATCAATCCACTACCAGTCTAAGTCTAGTAGGGTGTGTTTTGCTGCGCAACATGAAAAGCGTTCTGCTGGCGCAAAGCCTTGCTAACGGCTAAGAGCCGACATGAATCGCAGCATTCCGTTTGCAAAGTCACAATCAGATAATTAAAAGGGAAAGAAGAGATGGATAGCCCAATGGCATCCCGAAGCAGAAAGCAAGGGTTGTCTGCGCGACTCCTTCTCCAACCCTTCCGAACTCAACCTTCCGAAGGCAACTTCTAACCCAAATCAACCAACGGCGAGCGTATTCCTCAATGCGACTCGCCGTTGCATTTTGCTCATAAAGCCGACGAACACGCTCCATATACCCTTTACCCTAACTACCGCCACCTCCAACCCCCGTGGCGAAAACAGATAGCCTAGAAAATCGAATCCCTTCGCCACCCCTCCGATCAAGATTTTGTCCGGGTGCCATAAGGCTCATCTAGTTGACTATAAAAGTAAATGGTCATCAATTATTCTCCAGCAGACGAAAGTGTAAAATCCCCCATTGCATATATTATTACTCGTGCTTTAGAAAAAGCAGTATTTGTAGGTTGGGTTGAGGTAACGAAACCCAACTCGTTGATGTGTTGGGTTTCACTGTCATTCTACCAAACCTACTTTCATCAAGCTGAACACATCCCAAAAGCGATCGCTCCCCAACCAAACTATCCATTAAGCAACCCAAACCACCAAACTAGCGAGGTCTATTTTCTCGTCCGTGGTAAACGCGCAAAATAACAACATCATCTTCAAGAATAGTGTAATGAATCAGATAACCGTATTTACCAAAAGAAACCAAAAGCTTGCGCAACCCTCAAACCTCACCTATAGGCGTACCACGGCGGGGATTTTCCTCCAAACTTTCCCCAGCAGAAACAATTTCTCGTACTGCCTTTGCAGCAGCATCAGCATTGTTTGTCTTCAGAAATTCATAATGACGGTTGAGGTCTTCAACAGCTCTGTCTGTCCAAACTATCTCGGGCATGGTTTTTCTGCATCAGTCCCTAAACTATCAGCCCATTCGCGCACCCGACTATGGGCAAATGAAACCCCTTGACGACGATAATCCTCAAGAGCTAATTTACTTTGCTGAACCATTTCTTCTTCCGTCAAAGATATAAAATTTAACGTTGAATCTATCTCTCCGTAATCTAGTAATTCTTCTGTTTTTTGATAGGATTCATTTATCAGTAATTCCTCAAAATATTCTAAATTACCAGATGAATTTACTAGCCATTTTCGGAGCAGATTTTTAACTTGCTCTCCCGATAGTAGCTCCAGGCGTTCTAATATTTTCTGTCTGAGATTATTTGCTGTCATAACTTTATAATGGATAATTGATAATGGATAATGAAATAGTAAAAAGCAGATGAATAATTAAAACTAATTTACTCATTCAATTAGTCCCAACCAACCTCGCAATGACTGCTCCAAACATTCTGCATCCTCATCAGATAGTTTGCCGATCGCCTGAATAATCAAGCTTTCATGGATTGTATATAAACCACGCTTCACCACTGTAGGAACATTTAATCCTGCTGCCGACCAACCAGAAAGCAAAAACTCCCCATCAAGTAAGGATTCTGTCTTGCTCGTTAGAGGCACAATCAAAATATCTTGAGATGGATGTGGAGCATTAACCACAACTGCTGGCCTTACCTTTGAACTAGACAAATCTGAAAAAGGATAGCGAACCAGAATAATATCATTTTTTGAGCAATTCAGCATAAATATCATCCTCAGTGTTATCCCAAATTGCATTTAAGGAAATCTGACTTGCTTGAAGCCAAAATTCAGATTCATCACCAGAAATCATAGTTACTAGCACCTGGGTTCCTTCCACCAACTCTGAGGGTTCCAACAATTCGATTTTGCCTTGTTTAACTCTACCCCAAAACGTCTTTAACATTTTTGTTTTAATAATTTCCAGACTAAAATTAAATTATAATCTATAGTCTACCATAAATCATAGGAGTTAGAGAAAATATATAACCATGAAATTTATCAGCCCCAAAACCGACTTTGCCTTTAAAAAAATCTTTGGTTCTATTCACAGTCAAAAAATCCTCATTAGCTTTCTCAATGCCATAGTTTATAACAATCAAAATATTATTCAATCTCTTAAAATAATTAACCCCTATAACCCTGGAGTTACTAACACTACGAAAGAGACTTATGTTGATGTCAAAGCACTTTTATATAATGGTTCTACCGTCGTTATTAAAATGCAAACATTGAAGGTATAAGATTTTGAAAAACCAGAAATTTATAACTTAGCCAAAGCTATTGTTCAATAGTCAGGCTCGGAAACTGACAAGGTAGCGATCGCCTGATTATTTAGTATTGATAATTCATTTAACTATTGTCCAATAGTTAGGCTCGGAAACTGACAAGGTAGCGATCGCCTGATGATTCAGTTTTGATAATTAATTTAACTATTGTACAATAGTTAGGCTCGGAAACTGACAAAGTAGCGATCGCCTGATTATTTAGTATTGATAATTCATTCAACTATTGTCCAATAGTCTTAAGAGCAAACTGGCAAGGTAATGAATTACTTAGGCGTGTCATACCACTTACGCTATTATGACTAGATAGTATTGAGATTACTATCAACTTTTAACTTAATTATGTTAACTCCAGGAAAAATTTTAAAAGAACGTTACCAACTACAAAAACAATTAGGTAACACCGTAGCAGGCCGTAAAACTTGGCTAGCATTTGACTCCCAACTGCAAGAACAAGTAACTCTCAAAATGTTGGCTTATAGCCCCGAACTATTAGGGCAAGAATTAAATTTATTCGAGACAGAAGCCAAAACTTTACAAGCTCTAAATCATCCCCATATCCCTCGTTATCGCGATTATTTTTCCTTAGAAAAGTCAGCAAATTCTGATTTACCTTGGTTTGCATTAGTGCAAGATTATATTCCTGGTTTTTCCCTCCAAGAATTATTAGATAGAGAGAAAAATTTTACAGAAGAGGATGTCAGAAAAATTGCCAAAGAAGTATTAGAAATTCTGATTTATCTCCACGAACTAGAGCCTCCAGTTTTGCATCGAGATATTAAACCTAGTAATTTAATTATGGGTGCAGACCAACAAATTTATTTAGTAGATTTTGGCGCAGTACAATCTCAAGGTAATGCTCAGGGAGTAACTTTTACTATTATTGGAACGAGCGGTTATGCTCCTCTAGAACAATTTTGGGGTAGAGCAGTTCCAGCTTCAGATTTATATGCTTTAGGTGCAACTTTAATTCATTTACTAACAGGAATTTTTCCTGTAGATTTACCGCAAAAAAATTATCAGATTCAATTTACTGACAAAGTTGATATTAATCCTAGCTTCGCCACTTGGATTAGTAAAATCACAGAAATGGATTTAGGAGGTCGCTTTCAAAATGCCCGTGAAGCTTTGACATCTCTCGACTCAAAATCAAAACTTCAACCATTAGTTACACCTCAAAAAAATCCTCTAAACTTTAGTATTATTATTACCGTTAATAAATCTCCAGATATGATAGAAATCTATACTCATGCACCTAGTTTAAGAGAACTAAAAGATTCTGGAATTATTGGTGGAGCGCTTTGTATATTTTTTGGTTTACTGCTAACTAATCCAATTTATGGAATATTATTTTTGATCATTATTTTTGTAGGAATATATATACTCTTTGGAGAAAAAAAATATATTTATATTGACCGTAATAGTTTTCAGGTAGAACGACATTTATTTAATTTTATTTACGGGAAATGCCAGGGAAATACTAGAGATATTTTACAGGTATTATCATCTAAGTTTGAATCTGGTTATCAAGTGACAATTCAATCTCAAATAGATAAATATCAACTAGATCGAGCGATGAACCCAAAAGATAGCACGCGATTAGCTCAGGAAATTAATGAATGGTTGAATCAAAAACCAGATTGAAGAAGGAAGAAGTGGATGGGGATAGTCAAGGACTTGCCACTTCGTGTCTTATAACCCCAACCAATTGTAGGCGTTAGTGAACTTGTAATCCTCTAGATAGGAATTGGCACAGTCTTAAATTTTAAGTAGTATAGTAGTCAGGAAATGGAATACTGAAGCATTTTTATTCTATACCATTCTATATTCACCAACGCCTAGATGCAGGAGATGATGATTTTTTACCCAAACCTGTAAATACCGAGGAGATATTCACTCTACTTACTAACTATCTACAAGTGACTTGGAAATATGAAACAATTAAGTTAGTCTCAACTTCTACTATCACTCAAGATGATACTCTCGAAATAATTGCACCGCCATTAGAGGATTTACAAATTCTATTTGAGTTGGCCTAGGATGGCTTACTGTTCAAGCTAGCAAAAACGGCTGAAAAAATTGGGCAAAAGAGCGATTGCTATCTGCCCTTTACCCAGAAAATTTCACAACTGGCAAAGCAATTTCAAACCGAAGAAATTGAGATATTAATTCAAAAGCACATTAATTCTAAACAGTCTCTAAACTCTCACAAGTCATGAATAAAGAATTAGCAAAACAAATAGGACTCATTTTAATCATTGATGATATACCAGAAAATTTAGATGTCCTCTCAGAAACACTCAGTGTAGTAGGGTATGATGTGGCGATCGCCACCAACGGAAAACGAGCGTTCAAACAACTAGAGCGGAAATTACCAGATTTAATTTTATTAGACATCACAATGCCTGACATAGATGGCTTTGAAATCTGTAAAAAACTCAAATCCCATCATACCACTTGCAATATCCCCATAATTTTTATCACAGCTTTAGCAGATACAAAAAACAAAATTAAAGGTTTTGAGCTAGGAGCAGTAGATTATATTACTAAGCCATTTCAAGAACAAGAAGTCCTTGCCAGAGTTAATACTCATATGCAATTAAGAAGGCTGACTCAAAACTTAGAACAACAAGTCGCCCTAAAAGTCTTTTCATTAGAGCAAGCAAAACAAACTGCCGAAACCGCAAACAGGACTAAGAACCAATTTCTAGCCAACATGAGCCACGAACTGCGCACTCCCCTAAACGCAATCCTCGGCATCACAGAGGGGCTACAAGAGGAGATATTTGGCAGTATTAATGAGCAACAAATGAAAGCTATACAAACTGTTGAGAGTAGTGGAAGGCATCTGTTAGAGCTCATTAACGACATTCTGGATCTCGCCAAAATTGAATCGGGTCAGTTAGAGCTAAACTTTACACTCACTACAGTTTCTTCTCTGTGCCAATCTAGTCTGGCCTTCATCAAACAACTTGCCGAAAAGAAACGCATTCAACTAGAAATGAAACTGCCCCAAAACCTGCCTGAGTTATTCGTGGATGAACGACGCATCCGCCAAGTTTTAATCAACCTACTCAATAATGCTGTCAAATTTACCTCAGATGGGGGATGTATTTCCTTGGAAGTCCAGGTCAATCGCCAGCAGTTCGACTCAAAGGCCAACAAATTCAAAAAATTCCTACGAATTGCTGTTATTGACACTGGCATTGGCATTGCTCCAGAAAACCTTAAAAAATTATTTCAGCCTTTTGTCCAAATTGATAGTTCCTTGAATCGGCACTACCAAGGGACAGGTTTAGGGCTTGCTTTAGTGAAACGTATTGTTGAGCATCACGGCGGGCAAGTGGGTGTCACCAGTGAGATAGGGGTTGGTAGTTGCTTCACCATCGACCTTCCTTACACTTTGACAATAGACACCTCCAACGAATTGGAAGTGCAGCCTGAACCTAGCATTGAACTAACTCAGCCTCAAGAGCAAATATCACCATTAATTATGCTGGCAGAAGATAACAAAGTAAATATTAGTACAGTTTCAAGCTATCTGAGAGCTAAAGGCTATCGAATTCTGCTGGCTAGGAATGGAGAGGAAGCAATTACCCTCGCTCGGTCGGAAAACCCCGATCTGATTCTGATGGACATTTCAATGCCAAAGATAGATGGCCTCCAGGCCATAGAGCAGATTCGTAGTATTCCTAACTTGGTCGATGTGCCGATAGTGGCACTGACTGCTCTAGCGATGGTGGGCGATCGAGAACGTTGTCTGGCGGCTGGAGCTAGTGATTACTTGAGCAAACCTGTTAAACTAAAACAATTGGCAACCACAATTCAAAAACTTTTAAACACAAAATAAATGCATTTACCTTCTATTTTAGTGATTGATGATGAGCCTAATAATTTTGATGTGATTGAAGCTCTTTTGAGCGACCAAGACTATGAGTTGTATTATGCTGCCAGTGGTGAAGAGGGGATCGCCAACCTAGAAACCTACAACCCAGACCTGATTTTACTTGATGTAATGATGCCGGGAATTGATGGTATTGAAGTTTGTCGGCAAATTAAAGCTATGTCAGCATGGCAAGCTGTTCCCATTATTATGGTCACGGCATTAAGCGCAAAGTCAGATTTGGCAAATTGTCTAAATGCTGGCGCTGACGATTTTATCAGTAAACCCGTTAATACCATTGAGCTGAGGGCGAGAGTTAGCTCCATGCTACGAATTAAGCACCAGTATGATAACTTACAAACTATGCTCAAATTACGAGAAGATATGGTAAAAATGGTCGTTCACGATTTACGAAATCCTTTGACTATTATTTTGTTTGGTTTAGAACTCTTGAAAAATCCTAATTATCCTCAAGATCAGCAAAATATTAAACTAAATCAAGTTTATTCGTCAGCACAAACATTACAAGTATTAATTGATGATTTATTAAATATGGCTTTACTGGAATCTGGTCAAATTCGTCTCAACCGGACACAGGTAAAACTATGTAGTTTGATCGAGTCTGCTATTTCAAACTTTGAAGCGGTCGCCGAGCAAAAAAATCAGTCCCTAGTTAGTCAACTCCCAGAAGCTATCTGTAAAAAAGTTACTATTGATGTCACTCTGTATCATAGAGTTTTGGATAACCTGATCTCAAATGCTATTAAGTTTTCTCCACATAAGAGTAAAATTATCGTGAGTTTAGAATTGCTCAATTCTGGAGATTGCAGAATTCAGGTGATCGACTCGGGTCCGGGCGTTCCAGAACAATTGCAACAAAAGATTTTTGAGAAATACGAGGTTGGAACTATGATGTCTGGTGTTTCCCAAATAGGATTGGGTTTAGCCTTTTGCAAAATGGTTGTTGAGGCCCATGGAGACAAAATTTGTGTTATAAGCAACCAACCGCAAGGAGCCATCTTTGAAATCATTCTAAAGTCTAATGAAAAAACAGTAGGTAATGAAGAAGAAAATGAAATATATCCGGTCTCTTTCTCCTCGGTGGAAAATACTTGACATTTTATCGATCGGTAATTATCCTAACTAAATATAATACTATTTTCAGATGGTCAGTTATGGTTAATACCATATAAAGAAAAAAAAAGAATGTTACGAATAATTTGGATGATTAAAAGACACATGCAGGAGATGTCCCTTTGATTAAAAAGATAAGTTTCAACCTAAAAAATGATATCGAAGCCATTTATCCTGACTCCTAACTTTCCCTCCCAGGAGGGGTTAGGGGTGGGTTGACTCCTAAAAAATAGCCTACCTATTTGTAGCAAATATTTATCAAACTGGTATAAGATTTTGAAATCAAGTTCTGCCAAACTGTTATTTCATAAAGCAATGAATTTATTTGAACTATTACCAATTACCAATTACCGAATTTCCCCAAAATGATTGATTATATTCGCAACGGCGAAGAAATTTACCGCAAATCTTTTGCTATGATTCGCTCCGAAGTTAACCTAGAAAAATTTCCTCAGGATTTAGCTCATGTTGCAGTTAGATTGATTCATGCCTGCGGTATGACAAATATTGTAGAAGACTTAGTTGCTTCAGAAGATGCAGTGCAAGTAGGACGTGCCGCATTAATTAATGGTGCGTCAATTCTGTGTGATTCTCAAATGGTAGCTAATGGAATTATCCGTCATCGGTTGCCAGCTAATAATGAAGTTATTTGTACTCTTAATCATCCAGAAGTACCTAAAATGGCTCGACGAATTAACAATACTCGCTCTGCAACAGCAATAGAATTATGGAAATCTCTGAGCAAGAATTCTGTTATCGCCATTGGTAATGCACCAACAGCACTGTTTCACTTACTAGAAATGCTGGATGAGGGTATGGCAAAACCTGCTCTAATTTTAGGCTTTCCTGTGGGATTTGTGGGTGCAGCGGAATCAAAAGCTGAACTGGTAGCAAATAGTCGAGGAATTCCATTTATTACTCTCCATGGAAGACGTGGAGGGAGTGCGATCGCTGCTTCGGCAGTGAATGCTTTGGCAAAGGAGAGCGATTTATGACAGAATTAGGACGACTGTATGGATTAGGCATTGGACCTGGCGACCCAGAGTTGTTGACCTTGAAAGCACACCGCATTTTGACTACTGTTCCAGTAATTGCTTACCCTATTTCTGAAAATGGTAAAGCTTTAGCACGGGCGATCGTCTCGGACTTTATTCGTCCCGACCAGATAGAAATTTCTATGTCTTTACCGTTTGATGTTAAGCGATCGCCACATCCCTATTATGATATAGCTGCCACCAAGATTGCCGAACACCTAAAAGTAGGGACAGATGTGGCGGTGTTATGTGAAGGGGAACCAATGCTTTATGGCTCATTTATGTATCTTTTCCAGCGACTTTCAAGACAGTTTCCTACTGAAATTGTCCCGGGAATTTCTTCCATAATGGCAAGTGCTGCCATGCTCGGTGTGCCAATTACTTATCGCAATGATGTGTTGAGTATTATCCCCGCTACTTTGGATGAAACTACTTTGAGCGATCGTCTTGCTGTTGTTGATGCGGCGGTTATCATTAAATTAGGGAGGCATTTTACCAAAGTCCGTAGGGTTATCAATCGTTTAGGGTTATTGCATAGGGCACTTTATATTGAAAGGGCGACTCAATCAAATCAGCGAATTGTTGACATTACTGAGGTTAAGCAGGTTGATGTTCCTTATTGGTCTTTGATTTTGATTCCCAGTCAAATGGAGATGGGGAGATGGGGAGATGGGGAGATGGGGAGATGGAGGGATGGGGAGATGGGGAGGTCGAGAAAGATTTGGTAATGGCGTTGAGATGGAACATTTTCTTCTTCCATCCTGTACAGGGGTTAGCGTCAGCTATGCATCAGCAAACGGGCGTTTGCCCCTACTCCCTACTCGCTATTCCCTACTCCCTGTCCAGATCAAATTGAATGGGCAAAAATAGCAGCTTGAGTGCGATCGCGTAAATTTAACCTCCTGAGAATATTAGTAATATGATTTTTTACAGTCTTCTCAGAAATATAGAGAGTTTTGGCTATTTCTCGGTTATTTGCACCAGAAGCAATTAATTTTAAAATTTCTTGTTCTCTTGGTGTTAATTCTTGCCAATTTTGGGGAAGGTTACTAACAGGAATTGCCATTTGAGAAATAGCTTTTTTACCTATGCCAGGTCCTAGTTGTGTATAACCTTTAAATACAGCTTGAATTGCCTGACCTAATTCTTCTGAAGGTGTGTCTTTTAGTAAATATCCTGCTGCTCCATATTTCAATGCTTGAGTGACATATTGATCGTCATCAAATGTAGTTAATATTAATATTTTTACTTCTGGGAAACGCTGACAAATTTCTTTAGTTGCTGCTACTCCATCCATTATTGGCATTCGTACATCCATTAAAATTACATCTGGTTGTAGATTTTCTATTTGATTTATTGCCATTTCTCCATTTTCAGCTTCTCCTATTATTTGCAAATAATTTTCTAATTTTAATAAAGCTTTTAATCCACGTCGGATTAAATTTTCATCATCGACTAATAATACTTTAATCATAGTTTCTACTAATTTTATCTAATACCATTTATCACGCATTCTTGCTACATCTCATTGATAGTAGGGAGTAGGGTTAAAAGACATAAGATATTTTGGTTTAATGCCGATAATCGTATGCAAGCATTGCTGAAGCATTATTATTACTTAATAACTGAAGTCCCATCGGAACTATAGCATTAATGCATGGGAATTGGTATAAGGGAATAGGAAGTCGGGAGCAGAGATAATAGAGAAATTGGTAGTGGTGCATAGTAATGTTAAAGGGAGTAAAGGAGTAGTAGACGTAGGGTGGGTTAGGCGGAAATAATTATGAGTCGCTCCTCAAAATCTTAACTGTCTGCCATAACCCACCGAACATACCAAATATTAAGCCAATACGCTGTCTTAATCTTTGCTGTGCATTTACTCTCTAATATCATGTCCGGTAGAACAGTTATAATTAGGCTCGTAGTTTTGCTCTAGCTCTAAAACTAAGTATTGTAAGGGCTAAAGTCCTACTACAAACAAAAACTTTATTATAAGTGATTATCCGAAAACGATATAACATCTGAGTTTAATACCCTAAACTTCACTGGTGATGTCTACAATTGCTTAGGGTTTGTAGAGGAATAACAGCAAATTTTTAGTATCCTCATCCACTTTTCCCTTTTTATTTCTTCTTGCTTTTTCAACGTTATTTATCCACACATAAAAATGAAAATATACCTTGATATCAGGTCTCATTAATTAGACATAAATATTAATGATATTTATCAATTATCTTGAGAATCTATCAAATTTATCCCTACTCCCGAATAAATGTTATTTGTGGGTATTTAAAGAGACATGATATTAATTTATATTAACTAAGGGAAAATTAGCAATTATTTTACATCCTGTATTAGGAGAGGTAAGAATCTCGAATTTACCTCCTAATGCTAAGGCACGTTCTTGCATTCCCTGTAAACCAAAACCAGTAGTATTTTGGTTTAAATTAAATCCTTTGCCATTATCTTGAATGATTAAATGTAAATTTTTTGTGGTAAAAATATTAATTTCTACTGTGGTTGCTTCAGCATATTTATAAATATTAGTTAATGCTTCTTGCACTATACGATAAATAGCAATTTTCAGTTCATTATCGGGAGAATAATTGATATTTATATTGCTTGCGGGTAAAATACCAGTAGATTTATGAAAATCTGCTATTAAAGTAGCGATCGCTGATTCTAAAGATTGATTTTCCCACCAGTTAGACCTTAGAGTTGCTACTGACTGACGCACTTCATTTAATGCTTTTGAACCTAGTTGTTTAGCATCTGCTAAAAATTCTATTGATTCTTGTGGTTCTGATTTTCTCAGCTTCCAAGCTGCTTCTAAACTAACATTTAAAACTGTTAAATAATGCCCTAGAGAATCGTGAATTTCTCTGGCAATCCGATTTCGTTCTTCTAAAGCAGCAATATTTTCTATTTTTAGGGCATATTGTCGTAGCTTTTCATTAGCAATTGCTAATTGTTCTCGACTTTTTCGTTCTGACATTATTGCTTTTACTAATAATTGTAAGAAAACTATTACTAATCCAAATAAAATTATTGAACTTAATAGGACTAAGATAAATCTTTCTCTAGCAAATAACGGTAATCTTGTCAGTTTGTGTAATCTTTGAATTTGGATAAATGTGAATAAATAAAAAACAAATATATTAATAATTAAATTTTGTTTTCTTTCAAAAATAAAACAATCTCGAATTACCAGAATTATACATAATATTGGAGATAGACGTAAATTACTCAGGAATGACATTAAAATAATCAAACCAATTTCGACAGTAGTATAAATAATTTTATTTGAGCGGGATTTATTGATAGGTAAAAATAGTCCCATCAGGCTAAATACTAGCAGGAGAAAAAGATTGATCGAGAGTGAATTTGAGACTTCTGTTGTGTGAATATCTCGTATTCTCCGCCGACCACCATAGAGAGGAAATTTTAAAGTTTCACTCATGGCAATAATAATCAGTAAAATCCATTCTAAGTAGAGTAAAAAACGGATTGGATGTTTAGTTATTTTTGGGAAAATATTCATATTTTTATTCCATTAAAACTCCGATAAATTGCAAACTCAATAATGATAATTTACTAAATTTTGAGGCGTTGCTGATTTGATGTATGGAATTCAATTAGTGGTAAATTTTCACCCAAAATAATAGTGGTAATTATACCTATTTCTGACTCTAAAGTCACCGAAAAACTCCTTTCTACCTACTGACTGGTTCTCCTGTGAAATCATCAGCGTAACACACCGAAAATTAAAATCTAGATGGTGCGTTACATTTCATTAATGCACTCTACTGGACTGACACACCTTAAATGGTGCGTTAGATGGGGAGGGTGGGGAGATAAAGACACCTAGAAACAAAAATCTATTGCACAGTTTTAGCTGTGTCAGTCTACTAATGGACTTCTTCCTTCTGCTATATTCCGAAGATAAGGAATTTTATTAAAACCCCAAAATCACTAAAGTTCGAGAAACATTTATAGCAGTTTTCACAAAGGTAGACTACAGAAAAATATAAGTATGTTTGAAGTTTGATAAGTTACAAACTTGATAGCTGTATTCTATGTTAATGAAAACCGCTATAATTATGGCAGTCGAAGCAAAGAGTAGGACATATCAAAAGCTTAAAACTCAAACAAAGTAATATGTTTCCTTCTTCCTTCTTCCTCCTTCCTTCTTCCTTCTTAGGACTAAAGTCCTAGATGAAATTAGGACTTTCAGCTCTGGTTGTTTATGAGCGATTGCCTGTAGGATTAAGACAGTAAACACCTCATACATGGAGTTGTAAATAAATCTAATGAAACGTCAATCTTTCTCTCTATTATTACTTGGCATCGTTGCCACTATTCTATTTGCTAATCCTGTAAAAGTTGATGCCCATCCTAAAAATTTGAATCTAACTCCTGAACAAAAAACTCAGTGGGAGGAAATTCGAGCGCAAAGCAAAGCTCAAATGCAAAATATTCTGACTCCCGAACAGCAGCAACAGCTTCAAACTTTAACTTCACAAGGTCAACGCCCCCGCAGAGCAATGAAACAGTTAAATCTCTCTGAAGAGCAAAAAACTCAGATGCGCGAAATTATGCAGTCATCCCGCCAGCAAATGGCGAATATTTTAACTGAAGAACAACGAGAGCAGTTTCGTCAACAGATGCAAAGACGGGGTCGGAGGAGTCAGGAGTCAGGAGTGGGGAGTCAGAAGTAATATCATGTCCGGTTGAATAGTTATTAGAGTTGTTGGGAGTAGGTGAGCAGAGGAGTAGGAGAGATTAACATAAGCTAGTGCTGCTACGCGGAAGTTAAAAGTCAAAAGTCAAAAGTCAATCATTTTTCATTTGTAATTGTTTTAGGATTTTGTAACTGGTCAGTTATTTCCGCCATCCTGCACTAGAATTGTAACAGTCACTTACAAACTTTGGTGTAAAAATCTATTCCCTGTTCCCTGTTCCCTATTCCCTGTTCCCTACGCGGAAGTTAAAAGTCTATATCTTTTTCAACAGATGCTGAAAATAAGGGCGTTGGTGAAAAGAGGTATGATGTCTTGTCCGGATAAGAGCGCAAACAAAAAACTTTCTCCCTCTACTACTCTTTCTTCTTCTTTCTTTCCTTCTGACTCCTGACTCCTGACTCCTGACTCCTAAATAATTAAGATTAATATCATACCCTAATTTACCAACGCCAAAATAAGTTGTCTCAGTGAATCCTTTTTTCATAACCAACCCACTCTTTCTCTCGCAACAAATATTTCTGAACCTTACCTGTAGCAGTCTTTGGCAACTCTATAAACTCAACCGCTTTCGGTACCTTAAACTGTGCCAAATTCTGGCGACAAAAATCAATAATTTCTGCTCCTGTCACACTTTCATCAGGTTTCAAAGTCACAAAAGCTTTCGGCACCTCACCTCGTTTCTCATCCGGGATAGCAATAACCGCCACTTCCAAAACTGCTGGATGTTTATAAATAACTCTCTCCACCTCAATAGTAGAAATATTCGTGCCACTACTAATAATAATATCCTTGGCGCGATCGCGTAATTCCATATAACCATCAGGATACATCACGGCCAAATCTCCACTATGAAACCAACCCCCGCGAAACGCCAATTCAGTGGCCTCCGGATCGTTAAAATATCCCTGCATAACATTATTGCCACGCATCACTACTTCTCCCATAGTTTCCCCATCAGCAGGTACATCCTGCATATCTTTGTCTACTACCCGCATTTGAGCAGCATGAATATAAGGCACTCCTTGTCGAGCTTTCAATTTTGCCCTTTCTGCCATTGGTAAATCATCCCAAGGTGCTTGCCATTCACAAACACTATGGGGTCCGTAGGTTTCTGTTAAACCATAAACATGAGTAATATCAATTCCTAACTCTTCCATCGTCTGAATAATAGTGGGGGAAGGTGGCGCTCCAGCAGTGGCAACTCGAAGAGGATGGGAAAGTTGTAATTTTTTGATGGCACGGTCGTTAGCAAGAGCAATTAATATTGTGGGGGAACCGCAGAAGTGAGTCACTCCCTCATCCATAATTAACGAGACTACTGTATTAGGGAAAAATTTCCGCATACAAATATGAGTACCACCCACAGCAATGACTCCCCAGGTAAAACACCAACCGTTACAGTGAAACATGGGTAACGTCCACAAATAGATACTGTTATTATTCATGCCTAGTTCTAATGCTTCGCCCAAAGCATTGAGATAAGCACCACGATGAGTATATACCACTCCTTTGGGTTGACCACTGGTGCCACTGGTATAGTTGATCGAAATTGGTTCGTTTTCGTCTGTGAGTGAGGATGATATGGGGTCTGAGCTGCCTGTAGTTAAAAAGGTTTCATAATCTGTTCCTGGTAATTTTTCTCCTTTTGCTTCTATTTGACTGTCTACTATATTAATTATTTCTTCTACACTTTCCAACTCATCCCGCACCGATGCTACCAGGTGAGATAATTCTGTATCGACAAATACCAGACGCGCTCCACAATTATTCAGGATATAGCAAATATCTTTAGCAGCTAATCGAATATTGATAGCGACTAAAACTCCTCCTGCTAGAGGAACGCCAAAATGTGCTTCTAACATTGGTGGAATATTCGGGCAAAGGAAAGCTATGCGATCGCCTTTTTGTAACCCCCAGTTTTTTAAAGCGTTTGCTAGTTGATTAACTCTAGCGGCAAACTGCGCATAAGTCCATCTAGAGGAGCGGTAAACTATGGCATCTTTCTGATGAAATGCTGCGACACTACGTTCTAGAAAACTTTGGGGAGTGAGAAATTGATAAGAAACTTTATGCTTTGACATTAAGGATACTCCTTCGTACTATTGAATAAGTAACACTTCAGTTATTAGTAATTGAAAAAGTCCCAATAACTTTTTTGCTAATTTGAACCTGCGTTAATGTTAATTATTCTGATGTTTAATTCTCCCCCACTCCCCCACTCCCTTACTCAAGATAATCGTTGAAAAGTTTTTGAGAAACGATATTATAATCCTTCCATTGCTAAATCTTCAATAACTTGCAGACCCCTGGGGTCTCCTACTCGTAACAAAGATGATTTAGCATCTTCCCGCACTCCCATATCTTGCTCCTCTTCTAATGCTTCAATTAAGGCATCAATGCCACCTGCATAGACCACATTAGAAGGTAATTCTCGACATAATTGACCAATGGCCCATGCACAATTACTTCTAACTGCTGGCATTGAGTCTCGTCGCAAACCTTCAATTAATGGTGGTATTGCCCCTACTACCACTTCATAACTTACTTTGGCCATCTGACCAAGGGAACTTGCTGCCCATAGACGCACCGCAGAAATATCTGTTCTGAGGACATCAACTAAAGGCTCCAAAGCACGGCGATCGCGACAATTTCCCAAGGCCCAAACCACTCCTTTACGGACATAGCCGTTAAAGTCCTTATTCAATTGTGTAATTAGAGGTTCTACTGCATCTGGGCTAGGATTACGGCCCAAAGCATAAGCAGCACTAACTCGTATTAATGGACAATCATCTTCTAATAATTTAATTAATGGAATAATAGCCCGTTTTTCTTGGAGTTCACAGAAAGCTCGCGCTGCAATCATCCTTTGGGAGGGTTCTGAAGAAGTTAGCAATGGCAACATTTCCTCCGGATCTGGTTTTGGGGGTTCTTCTCCTAAATGATCTAAAGGACTTTCTGCCATTGGCTGAATATTGAGTTGATTGAGGTCTTCATTGTCCATAACTGTAATTTTACCCAAGAATCCTAGTTTCAGGAGAATCTCCGTGCCTGACCGCCGGAGAGTATGTCAATGTACTAATGTACTTTAATTTAGTGACATCGCTATATAGAATAATATATTAATCAGAGTTGACTGTAGATTGAGATAGACAAGTTAATAAATTTCATAATTCTGTGCCACTTCACATAAAATTGGTATTATGTCTAACACCTAATACCAAGCGTGATAAATGTTTGTTACAAATGGTAGGGACGTTGCATGCAATGTCCCTACGAAAGAAGGAAGAGGGAAGACCGAAGTTGGGGTAAATATTGAAAAAAAGGGAAAAAAGATAGAGATAACTATCTCAAATGAACTGGAGCAGCTATTTTTAAGCATATCCGATCAATATCTACCTTTTTGTAGCATTCTTTTTTCACGCTTGGTATAAGACCTACCACCGCGCCACCTAATTCTGTATAGTGGCATGACACAGCTAAAACTGTGGATTAGATTTTTTCCTATAATTCTGTTTATGGCAAGGTTTGACCATTTTTTTCTAATACACCATTTAAGGTGTGTCACGCCAGTAACCTCACATATAAAAGTCGAAGGAAAGGTTAGGACATATCAAAAGCTTAAAACTCAGACAACGGAAGATTTTTCCTTCTTCCTTCTTCCCTCTTCCTTCTGCTATAAAATTGGTATAACTATTTATCAAATTTTTAGTCCAAATATTACCTAAGCTTGATTCATTTTCTGCCAACATTCACAAGCGATCGCCCAATCTTCTTCTGTGTGTACTACCAATATTCGTACTGTTGAATCTGAAGTAGAAATATCGGTATCTATCCCTGGTTTAATATTTTTTTCCTTATCTATTTTTAATCCTAAAAATTCAAAATTTTCACAAGTTTTTTCTCTGACAATTACTGAACGTTCTCCTATTCCAGCAGTAAATACTAAAACGTCCATACCACCAAGAGAAGCGAGCATTTTTCCAATACAACAATGAAGTTGATGAATATAAATATCGAATGCTAATTGGGCACGTTCATCTCCTTCTTGCATCGCTGTGGTTATATAACGCATATCTCCAGATTTTCCAGATATTCCTTTTAACCCTGATTCTTTGTTGAGAATTGTATTGAGTTTTTCCGTATCTAGACCATGTTCTCGCATTAAGTAAATGAGGATTGCCGGGTCAATTGAGCCACTACGAGTTCCCATCATTAATCCTTCTAATGGAGTAAATCCCATGGTAGTATTAATACTAATTCCATTACGAACTGCTGCTAAAGAAGCTCCATTACCTAAATGACAAGTAATTATCCGCAAAGATTCTAGTGGTTTTCCTAATATTTTTGCTGTTTTTTGAACACAATATTTATGACTTGTTCCATGAAATCCATAGCGCCGAATTCCTTTTTCAAACCATTCATAAGGGATGGGATAAACAGCAGCTTTTTTTGGCATTTTACTATGAAATGCTGTATCGAATACTGCTATTTGAGCCACATTTCCTAATGTTTTTTCAATGGCTTCAATTCCTTCTAAATGATTGGGATTATGAGTAGGTGCTAAAGGAATAAGATTTTTGATTGTTGCCTTGACTTTATCTGTAATAAATGTTGCTTCTGAATAATCTGAACCGCCATGAACTACTCGATGACCAACTACATCTATATCGGATAGTTTATCTATAACTTTAGTTTCTCCTTGCCTAAGAGTTTCTAACATTTTAGCAATGCTTTCTAGGCGTTTTTCTGGGTTAAGTTTTATCTCTTTTTCCACTCCATTTGTTGCAATTTCCATCAGACCATAATCATCATTAGCAGTCCAGTCAATTGCTGCTTCCCAAATTGGTTTTGGTGGATTTTCTGGTAATTTTCCCCCAGTAATTTCATACAAGCAACTTTTTTGAGAACTGGAGCCTGCGTTTAAAACTAAAATTTTCATAGTTAATAATTATATCATGTTCGGTTGAATAGTTATTCTTTGAAAGAAGGAAGTCAGAAGGGAGAAGGCAAAAGAAAAAAAAAGGTTCAAAGGGATAAAGTTTTTTATCACTAATTATCCGGGCATGATATTTTTTTTTTTAATTATACTTTTTAGTAATAATATATAAGTAACAATATTAACTGGCAAAAGTCAATTATTTGATCTATATTTTTCCTGGAAAACTTAGAATTAGTTAGAATTAAAAAAGTTGATTTTCACCTATTCTCTATATTTAAATAAATACCTACTTTTTTATAGCAGAAGTAAGAGGGAATTTAGTTATATGAAATACAAAAAATTGTGCAAATATACGAATCTGCCAACCTCCCCATCTGACCATCTCCCCATCAATTTGTGGTAGGAAACATTAACGTATTTCATATTATCTACCAGAGAAGGAAAAATTTAGCGTTTTCTGAGTTTTTAGCTTTTAGTATGTCCTAATTTTTGCTTCGACTGCTACACCAAGAAACACAGAAGAAAGAGAGTAAAAAATCAACTTAAAATTCGATTCTCAAGGATACTCAATTATAGGAAAATTTTGTTTGATGTATAGATCTAGTGAAAAGGTATTCAACTATTCAAAAAACCTAGTTATCTCCTAATTATAAATATCCAATCATCAAAAATAAAATCAATTATCGTACATAAATCATCAATTATTTCCCCTCCTGGGAGGGGGAGGGGCGAGGGGTGGGTTCCCTACTCCCTACTCCCTACTCCCTCTTTTCTGGATATGTCTATTACCAAATTATCTTAAGTACCCTGTAAAGACCGTAATTTTTCGTCAAGATAACAACGGTCTGATAAACAATGTAGCAATGGACCATGATCACCCATTTCTAAAATACTTACTCCACCAACCAACATCGCAATGCGATCGCGATACCTGCCAATATCAATTCCTAATAAATCACAAAGCATAATTCTAATGGTTGCTTTATGAGACACAACTAATACATTACCTGTTTCATGGTTGTCTTGAATTTCTTGAATTACTTGAGAAGAGCGACGAGCAATATCTATACCTTTTTCTCCACCAGTAGGTCCATTCCAACCAGGATCTGTTAACCAACGAACATATTCATCATGGTAGTCGCGATTAACTGTTTCTGGAGTTTCTCCTTCCCATTTTCCGTAAGCAATTTCTTTCAAACCATCCCGTATTTGCATTTCTAATCCTACTGTATTACACAAAGGTTTTGCAGTAGCAATTGTTCTTTTCTTCGGGCTAACATAGGCGGCAGTCCAATTTAATGAGCTATGAGTTTTAGCAAATTGTTCTGCCATTTCTAACCATTCTGGAGTCAATTATGGGTCTAAAATACCACAGTAACCGCCAGTTTTACTGTATGTAGTCTCTCCATGTCGGATAAAATACAACTTCAAACTCATAGACCATATTCCTAATAATTTTTCTTTGATATACTAGCACTTTTACTAATTAAAGATTAAAAGTCAAAAGTTAGATAAATTAAGTAGTTAAAACCTGGTTAAAAACAGGTTAATTTTCGATAAAAATAATTGATTTTTTTTAAAAGGTTAATTGAAAATACTCTAAATATAAATATTCTATTTCTTAATTGAATGAAGTACAAAGTTGAAAATTTTAGGCAACAAAAAATCTGGGAGTATAATGTACCTCTGTGAAAATTAGAAGTCATATCTTGAATAGTTAAAATAATTAATAACCCTTATTAGAATTCTAAACGAATTATAAAATCTATAAATTTAGCCCAATAGATGGTAATTTAAAATTTCGTATCTGGTAATATCTTACAAAGCAGAAAGTCAAAGAAATTATAGTGTAGAAACTATTAATTTATCTAACTTTTGACTTTTGACTTTTAACTTTTGACTTTTAACTTTTGACTTTTGACTTATAAATACTATGACTTTTGAACGTGCAAGTGGCATCATACTACACCCTACAAGTTTACCCAGTAGATTCGGCATCGGGGATTTAGGCAAATCAGCTTATGAGTTTATTGATTTTCTGGCCAGAAGTGGACAAAAAATCTGGCAAGTATTACCTCTAGGCCCAACAGGTTATGAACATTCGCCCTATACCATGAATTTCAGCGCCTTTGCGGGAAATCCTCTGTTAATTAGTCTGGATATATTGGCAGAGAAAGGACTATTAAATCCTGATGAACTCACACCTCTACCATCAGAAAGTGACCCAGCATACGCTAGAGTCAACTTTGCAGAAGTTATTCCCCACAAAACTAAATATTTCCAGCAAGCTTACGATCGCTTCAAACAAGCTATCCCTCCAGAATACGAAATTTTTTCCCAACAACAATCATATTGGCTGGATGACTATGCTCTATTTATGGCTTTGCATGAGGCCAATCCAGATAAAACATGGAATCAATGGGAACCAGGTTTAGCTCGTCGAGAACCAGGTGCAGTAAAAATAGCAACAAGTCTATTACACGATAGTATTGAATATCATAAGTTCTTGCAATTTCAGTTTTTTGAACAATGGACAAAAGTCCGCAGATACTGCCACGGGAAAAATATCAAAATTATTGGTGACGTTTCGATTTATGTCTGTCATCATAGCGCAGAGGTTTGGAGTCACCCAGAAAACTTTGACCTTAACCCAGAAACTTTAGAACCCGCATGGAAAGCAGGAGTACCACCAGACTATTTTAGTGCAACGGGGCAGTTATGGGGAAATCCTGTCTATAACTGGGAAAACTTAATCAATACTAACTTTACTTGGTGGATCGAAAGATTTAGGGCAACTCTACAATATGTGGATGTTGTGCGCGTCGATCATTTCCGTGGTTTTGAAGCTTTCTGGCGAGTACCCGCAGGGGAAGATAATGCTATTAATGGCGAATGGGTAAAAGCACCAGGGTACAAATTATTTTCCAAATTACAGGAAGCTCTAGGAACTCTACCGATCTTGGCAGAAGACTTAGGAATTATTACTCCAGAAGTAGAAGCAATGCGCGATCGCTTTGAATTCCCGGGAATGCGAATATTATTGTTTGCTTTTGGTGGTGAGGCAGATCATCCCTACTTACCTCATAGTTATATTAACAACTGCATAGTCTATACGGGTACTCACGATAACGATACTACTGTCGGTTGGTGGTTACAAGCTCCTCAGGAAGTAAGACAGCACGTTGCTAAATATTTGGGTTATGCTAGTGATAGCGACATCCATGAAATCAGTTGGTCGCTCATGCGTTTAGCTTCTGCTTCCGTTGCTGATATGGCAATATTCCCTCTCCAAGATGTTCTTTCCTTAGATAACGGCGCTCGCATGAATGACCCTAGTGTTACTCCTGGTAACTGGCGCTGGCGCTATACCACTTCAGAGCTTTTGAGTCAAGAATTGAGCGATCGCTTACTACAAATTACTCAACTTTACAACCGATAATTAATGGAGAAGATAGTATAATATGTTACATCTTTTTTACTAACTAGATGTAAAAACAGAAAAAAAGATTATTATCTTTTCCCTTATTGGTTGAATACATTACCTTACAGAGGATATCAATGGGGTTAGTGGGGTGAGAATTCCCATCGACCCTATTCTCATTTCTACTGACTATTGACTACTGATTACTGACTACTAATTCAAAAATTTTTTGTCAGCAAAAAGTATGGGCGTTGGTGAAAAGAGGTATGATATGATGTCCGCAGAAGAAGGCGATAGAACTCAGTGACCTTTAACGCCACCAAAAAACTTTCTCCTTCTACTCGGGGTTTCTGATTCTTTCTTCTCTCCTGAGGAAGTCCGACTGACATCTCCTCCTGTGAGGGGCAGGGGTGGGTTGACTCCTAAAGAATTTAAGATGAATATCATACACGCGCTTTACCAACGCCAAAGTATGGTTTTTTTCTGCTTGATTAATCATCAATATTAACAGGCACGTTTCAGCATCATAGAAAATGGCGTTGGTAATTGGTAAGATGATTTTCTACTAGTGCAGGATGGCAGAAATAACTAACCAGTTACAAAATCCTAAAAGCCTTACCAATCAATACTTTTAACTGTCTTGAGTGTGTCTTACATTCTGAGGTCCCCTCAGAATTACACACTCGATGCATGACTTTTGACTTTTGACTTCCGCGTAGCGGCACTAGGGGTGATACCCATCACTTACTTTGGTAAAATATTTAGAGGTATCAGAAACAGACTACTGTTAAAGTTTCATCTCTTGATTTACCAACGCCTAGAAAATAGACTGCTCCTCCGTAGATACACAGAGAGTGCTACTTAACTACCTATGCAAGTTACAGCAGTTTTAATTTAGATAAAGCAAAGAGACCTTAGAGGTAGATTCCAGAAGGCATAGAGGAGAAATCATTTGCTTCACTCAAGTGAAAAGCACTATAAACTTATATGAAGTTTTGATGAAGCTATAATGAAACTTTGATGAAGAAATTTGATTTTTGTTCCTCTGTATATTCTCTATTTTATTAAAAACAAATCTTCAGGTTTTTATACATTTTAAGAATAATATAAAATCCATTACCCTACTTTGTTAGAATTGCTATACTATTAAGAAAAAGTCAATTGGGTTAGACAAACTTAGTCTGAGCTCGATGTCATTCATCATCTAGAGGAATTAGGCAATGGGTCTTCATTTATCAAAAAATAACAAACTAAAAGCAAAATTCAATCATTCCATACTCAAATCTTTTAAAATAAAAAAAACTAGCAAAATAGGGCTTAGTTGCATACTTGGCTTAGTGGCCAGCCAGAGTATTCAAACATCAGTACGAAGTATAGTAATAAATGATACTGCGGGAGCCAGTACAGCTCAAGCCTTGGGTGCTCCTTTTACATCTGTCACCGAGATTTTATCACTAAATCTTGACAACAATGAATTTGAAAGTGCTTGTACTGGATCGCTGATTGCAAGTAATTATATACTTACTGCCCAACATTGTGTTCAGGATTTTTTCCCCGAAGACTTTAGTGTACTATTTCGCAGTAACGATCCTGAAAACAGTGTTTTAGCAGATATTGCTGTAACTGACATCTTCCAAGATGAGACCTTTGCTCTATTAGATGGTACAGATATCGCTATACTTGAACTGGAGGAAGTTGCTCCAGACTCAATTGATCCTTTAAGGCTATTTGGTTTCAATCCTGAAAACCTCATTGACAGTGATGCAACTGTAGTTGGTTTCGGTTTCAATGGTTTAGGTAGTGTCGGTCATGACTTTACTGCAGATGACCTGCGTTGGGCTGCTGAAAATACGATCGATCTGTTAGATGGTGGTTTCGATCCAAGATTTAATGATACCTTTGGCTCAAACATTTTCAACCTTGACTTTGATGATGGAACTGATGAAAATAATACTTTATCCAGTTTTAGTAGTGGTTCCTCACCACTCGAAAATGAAGGAACTACTGCTCCTGGAGATAGTGGTAGTCCCCTTCTGGTAGAAGTAGGTGGAGAATTATTAATTGCAGGAGTTCTTTCTGGGGGTACCAGTGACACCAGTGAATTTGGTGATATCTCCTGGTTTACTGGAGTTGTAGAACATCGCGAATTTATAGAAGATGTTGGTGGTGAGTTTGTTGGTAATTTTGTCCCCTCACTTAAACCTACTCCCACACCTGAACCTAAACCTGTATATGGAATAAGAAATGGTAATTTTGAAGATGGTTTCAATGGTTGGGGTGTTCTCGGTGCTACTACTATACAACCCAGACAGGGTCGTAACGCTAGTACTCCAGCCTCAAATGGTGATTCTAATGGGTTAATTATTAATGATACACTTGCTGTCCCTGCTAATGAGGTTGAAGAATTCTTAGGGTTAGCTCCAGAAAGTCTAACAAACTTATCACCAGACGTTGAATTCGTTACTCAAGCATCTGCGATCAAGCAAACTTTTCAGGCAAAAGCAGGAGATATTTTAACATTTGATTTCAACTTTTTGACAGATGAATTCCTAGCTCCAGAATTTGATTTCGACCCCTTAAATGACTTTTCTTTTGTCTCTCTTTCCAGTGATGTATTAGACCATCCTTTCTTAGAAATATTAGCAGATGTTTTCTCCGATACATTTGTTGATTCTCCAACTGCCTTCGAGCAAGAAACAGGATATCAAAATTTTTCGATCGAGATTCCTGAAACTGGAATTTATACTTTAGGACTTGGAGTTACAGATGCAGATGCTTTCGGACTTATATCTGCTCTTTCAGTTGATAATGTGACGCTTACTGCCAGTGCTTCCACACCGGAACCCACTACAACAATAGGATTATTTGGTACTGTTTTTGCAGCATTTTCTTTGCTCAAGCGTAAAAGAAAGTAATATGATGTCCGGTAAGAGGAGAAGACGACAGTTTTTGAAGCGCTATTAAACGGACAGCATATAATATGATGGCAATTAGCTATTAGTTTGTTACTTCCTCTGAAAATATCTCAGCTTTCAAGGTTAGTTAATCTACTTAACTTTTAGATACAAGTGCTATATTTCCAAATATTGGAACTAATATTAATCCCTACTCTTAAGATTAGTTGGAGTGGGGATAATTTTTATCAATTAGGGAACAGGGAATGAAGTCAGGAGTCAGGGGTCAGGGGTCAGAATAAATAGCGTCAATACCAATTTTTAGGTCATATCAAATCCGGTAGTATTGGTGTAATTAGATAATAAGAGTGTGGGGAGATGGGGATATGGGGAGATGGGGAGATAGGGAGATATAAAAAGATTTAGCAATAACTGAAGATGGAACATTTTTTTATACCGAATTAAGCGGATTTGATATAACAGCTAAAACCTAGTTCAATCAGAATCAAACCTAACCTCAAAAACTACACCCTGCAAGTTAAATTTATAAAGTTTTGATGAAGTTTTGATGAAGTTTTGATGAAGTTTTGATGAAGAATTTTTAATATTTTTCTCCTCTATATTTGCTGAAGCTCCTGTCCTTAGTATATTTACAGAATTTACACTAATATAATTTATCTTACTTAAGTAGTATTGTCATAGTGTAAGAAAATTGCTATCTTTCTTTATCAGAATAAATTACTAGGGTCAGACATATCTGCGTGTCATTCCCGTTGAAATAAAACTCAAAGAAATTAAAGGGACCAGGCAATGAGCATATACTTTTCTAACAATTTCAAACAACAAAAAATATTTAACCCTTCCATACTCAAATCTTGCAAAAATATTCAGATTAGCCAAATAGCTCTGCGTTGTGTACTTGGTCTAATAGCAAGTCAAAGTTTTCAATCACCCGTAAAAGGCATAGTAATAAATGATACAGCAGGAGCTAGTACTGCTATAGAACTAGGTGCTCCTTTGACGGCTGTAACTGACATTTTATCATTTTCTTTGTGGGTTTAATACCCCACCGTCTACACGGTGTTCAAAATTACTTGGGGTTAGAATCCCCATGTAATTTTCCTCCTGTCTCCTGTCTCCTGTCTCCTGTCTCCTTCTTCAATCAGAAATTCTGAAACAGGTGAATTTGTAAGTGGTTGTAGTGGTTCACTAATTGCAGATAATTATGTACTTACTGCCCAACATTGTTTTGATCCTATATTTGGAGAGGCTTTTCCTGAAGATGTGAGTGTTGGATTTTACGATGAAAACAACTCTTTCTTGACAGATATTTCAGTCAGTGAAATTTTATTCTTGGATGGAGATGAAAATTTCAATGCATTTTTAGATGGTACAGATCTTGCCATACTTGAACTTGCCGAAGCTGCTCCAACATCAATTACTCCTTTAAAATTATTTGGTTTCAACCCTGAGAACCTGATTGGAAGTGAGGCAACTATAGCTGGTTTTGGTTTCAATGGTTTAGGTAGTGTTGGCCATGAATTTACTGCAGATGGACTGCGTTGGGGTGCTGAAAATGTGATCGATCTAGTTGGTAGTATTTTTGATCCATTTTTTGATGCCGTCTTTACATCTAACATTATCAACCTTGACTTTGATGATGGAACTGATGATAATAACACCTTATCATTTTCTTTGTGGGTTTAATACCCCACCGTCTACACGGTGTTCAAAATTACTTGGGGTTAGAATCCCCATGTAATTTTCCTCCTGTCTCCTGTCTCCTGTCTCCTGTCTCCTTCTTCAATCAGTGTCGATAGTAGTTCTTCACCTCTAACAAATGAGGGAACTACTGCTCCTGCTGATAGTGGTAGTCCGCTTCTAGTAGAAGTAGATGATGAGTTATTAATTGCTGGTGTTCTTTCTGGTGGTTCTACTGAAACCAGCCAATTTGGTGATATATCTTGGTTTACTGGAATTACAGAACACCGCCTATTTATAGAAGAGAATGGTGGTCAATTTGTTGGTGATTTTATACCTCTACCACCCCCTCCTATTGAACCTCAACCTCCTGTATTTGGAATTAAGAATGGTGGTTTTGAAAATGGTTTAAATGACTGGAGTATACTTGGTGCTGCTACTATTGTGGATAGTGATTTTGGTATACCACCCTCAGATGGAGAGTCTAATGCGTTCATTTTGAACGATATAGTTGCTGTAGGTAATGATGAGATTGAAGAATTCTTAGGGTTGTCTGTTGGCAGTCTGGAAGATTTATCAGGTAGCATACCTTTTGAAGGTTCTGCTATCAAGCAAACTTTTTTGGCAAATGCTGGAGATGTTCTAACATTTGATTTCAACTTTTTGACAGATGAATGTACTCTATTGGATGTACAAAATGGTGTCTGTGAGCCTGAAGATATTTTTAATGACTTTTCTTTTGTCTCTCTTTCAGGTGATGAATTAGATAATTCTTTCTTAAAGATATTAGCTGATACTTCCTCTGATGTTGTTACTTCTGAAACTTTCTTCTTTGACGAAACAGGATATCAAAGTTTTTCTTATGAGATTTCTGAGACTGGAACTTATACTCTCGGGTTTGGAGTTGCAGATGCAGATAATGCTTTCGGTGATTCTGGACTTTTAGTTGATAATGTCCAGCTTACTGCCAGTGCTTCTACACCAGAACCTACTGCAACATTAGGATTATTTGCTACTGCTTTTGGAGTATTTTCTTTCCGAAAGAAGCGTCAAATAAAGTAATTCGGTTTGCAAATACCAGTTATAATTAGGCTCGTAGTTGGGCTTTAGCCCTAATTAATATAAGTATTTGACTTGCTCAAGCCCAACTACAAAGAAAAACTTGATTATAACTAATTCAGGACTTACGCATGAGGTAGGAAAAAATGGCATTAGAGATTGCTTCCCTGTCAGTCGCAATGACGAAAATAGGTTGTACTGCGTAAGTCCTATAATTATCAGAACTTGATATAAGTCCTACAGGACTTACGCAAAATGTAGAATTATACGCTATCTGTAGGGGTGATTAGCGTTTGCGAAGCATTCCGTAGGAAATCACCCCTACTAGATGTGGTGGTTATGCGTAAGTCCTGTCCTAATAATGTTACCGCCTTGCTCCCAATTAAATCAAGAAATGGGAGCAGGATACTCCCACTGGCCAACAATTAAATTGGCTAATTGCTAACTGCTATCTGAGGACTAAACCTTCGCCAATTGGAATACAGCTCCTAAACCAGATGCCATTTCCTCTGGAGAAATTTTACCATCCTGATTGATATCTAGAGCATCAAATACAGCATCAGTTCCTGCCCATTCTTCACGAGTGATGAAACCATCACCATCTAAGTCATAGATATGGAAAATATCTTCTGCTGCATGAGTGACTCCCTCTAGACGAGTCAAGCGTTCTGCTAACAGATTTTCCAATGATTCTAATGCTTTGGAGAAACCTTTAATGCCTTCATCCAATTTTTGAGATGCCATCCGATTTTCAGCGTGCATCTGATCAAATGTCTCTTTGTCTAAGGCAATTTTTTCGGCATCAGACTCAGCTGCTTTCTCAACAGAAAGTTTCGTTGGTAGTTCCCCTGTAGTTGATTCTAGCTCACCCAACAAACCAGGTGAAATAGTCAACAAGTCGCAACCTGCTAATTCTGTGATTTCACCAATGTTGCGGAAACTAGCTCCCATGACTTCAGTCTTGTAACCAAATTTCTTGTAGTAGTTGTAGACTTGAGTCACAGATAATACACCGGGGTCTTCCGCAGGAGGATAAGAGTCTCGCCCAGTTTCTTTTTTGTACCAGTCTAAAATTCTACCTACAAAGGGAGAAATCAGAGTTGCGCCAGCTTCAGCACAAGCGATCGCCTGGTGCAGACCAAAGAGTAGGGTTAAGTTGCAGTGAATACCCTCTTTTTCTAATACTTCTGCTGCTTTGATACCTTCCCAGGTAGAAGCGATTTTAATCAATATGCGATCGCGAGAAACTCCTGCTGCTTCATATTGAGCGATTAAATCTCGTCCTTGAGCTATAGTTGATTCTGTATCGTAGGATAGTCGTGCGTCAACTTCTGTAGATACTCGCCCTGGAATAATCTGTAAAATCTTAAGTCCAAAAGCAACTGCCAGTCTCTTAAATGCTAAATTTGCCACATCAGAAGGAGTAGCATCTGTCCCCAACTCTTCCCTTGCCTTTTTCAAAGTTTCATCCACAATTTCCTGATACTGTGGCATCTGAGCTGCAGCAGTAATTAATGAGGGATTAGTAGTAGCATCCCGTGGTTGAAATTTTTCGATTGCTTGAATATCGCCTGTATCCGCAACAACGATGGTTACTTCTCGTAGTTGTTCGAGTAAATTCTTAGCCATTTATTTCTCCCTTTGAGAATAAGTTACTTACTTATGGTTTAGTCGATAATTTCCTAGCATTCAATATACTTTGAGATATTAGGACAAAGCTGTTTGCACTAATTTTCTACTGTATTTCCATACAAATCTTCATCCAATTCCATTTCTGATACCATACTTTGAGCATTAACTAATCTATCTGCAGCTGAAAAAACGTCATTTAGAGCACCAAAAAAAAGACATTTTTTTAGTAACTATTTTCATTTATTGAGTTACTTCTCTTTCTTCTTCAGTATTATCTGAAGTTCCTAGTTTACCTAATAATTTATCCCTACATTACTTCATAATAAGCTTGAGAACTTCCTCAAGTATTCATGCAGTTTAGTTACAAATTTGGAGACTGAGTAATCACCAATTTATTGTGGTTTTTTCTTGCTCATTAGGAGTATTTTTAGTTAATTACAACCTCAGTATTATATCAGAACAAATTTTTAATTCATTATGGAATGGATGAAATTATCGGCACGTTAGTTTTGTGTTTGACTTTATGGATAACTTACCAAATTAACTTCTGGATTTCTGTGCCTTAACATACACTATCAATTTGTCAAATATATTATTGTTATACCAAATTCAAAAAAGGTCGCTACAGTATTAATCTTAAGTGTGCATCTCAATTTTGAATAAAGCCAACAATTTATCATTTTTAGGCAACAGCTCATCTGGCAACAGGCAACAGGGAATATATAGGAAAAAAGTATTTTTGCAAATATGAGATGCACCCAATCTCAAGACCTCTAACAACAGAATAAAGCACTGTAACAGTATTTTTTGAAAATGGTATTAAGAGCATATAGTTAAACTGAAAAAGCTCGTCACCAATTTTTTTTTACACTTATCAAGTTGATAATAAATAGCTGATGTTATGTTCCCCCTCCGGGGGAGCTACGAATTGCGGATAATCAGTTATAATAAAACTTAAGGACTGATAGTACCGACAGTACCAAAGAAATACTGAAATTATCAATACCCCATCTCCAATATTTCCTGTGTATTCCTCTTTTCTTCCACTCCTGGGAGGGGGAGGGGCGAGGGGTGGGTTGACTCCTGACTCCTCACTCCTCACAACAGTTATTTATAAGTATTAGACATCTGGTAAAAATCAAAAATCCAAATCAATTATTATCCATAAATTATCAATTATTCCTCCCTGTTCCCTGTTCCCTGTTCCCTGTTCCCTCTTTTGGAGGAGATGTCTATTCAACCGAACATGATATTAATAACTAGATAGAATGCTTAAAGCGACGAAGACGATCGGAATAACTCCGAATTACAGACAGGGCAAATAAAGGTGTTTCTTGAACTACAAATAAAAAGCGTTCTTGGTCAAGATAAGCTAATTTACATTCTGTTTTAGCAATAGCAGTAGAAGCTCGAATATGCTCTTCGTGAACTAGCGCTCCTTCACCAAAAACATCACCTTTTTCAATTGTTTCCACAACTTGACCATTAACAAATAATTCGACTACTCCTTCAATAATTCCATACATTACATCAGCTTTTTGCCCATCTTCAAAAATTACATATCCTGGTGCAAAAGTTTTTTGATCTAGATGTTTGTGAAATAACTCTACAGTTTTTGCTGGTTCTAACATAACTATGTATCTCCGTATGTAAATTATCTTGAAAACTAACAAAAACAGGACTTACGCATGAGGTACGAAAAACTAGGACTAGAGATTGCTTTCCGTTCCGGACTGCTGCGCAAACCCTGTTGGTCGCTTCGGACAAAAATACGTTGCAGGTGCGTAAGTCCTATTAAATCAACCTCTTGCCTCCTACCTCAAAAATTAGGTAATTACAGTGGGTTTTTCCCTACCTGTAAGATTTTTAATTTGAGCAATTTCGTCTGCTATACCAATCAAAGCAGATAATGCTGCTTGAGTATCTTCATCATGTTTGCTAGCATCTGGTTCATAACTCTCCACATATAACCGCAGAGTTGCACCTTGAGTACCTGTACCTGAAAGTCGGAACACAATGCGAGAACCATCAGTGAAACCAATACGAATCCCCTGTTTTTCACTAACACTACCATCTACTGGGTCAGTATAGCTAAAATCATCAGCATATTTCACCTCATATTGACCATATTTCTTTCCTGGAAGAGAAGGTAATAGGGAACGCAAATTTCCCATCAAAGTATTAGCTTTATCTGTTTCTATCCCTTCATAGTCATGGCGAGAATAATAATTGCGACCGTAAGTTTTCCAGTGTTCCTTCACAATATCTTCTACAGACTCTTGCCGTGCTGCTAAAATATTCAACCAGAACAAAACTGCCCAAAGTCCGTCTTTTTCCCGCACATGATTAGACCCTGTACCAAAACTCTCCTCACCACAAAGAGTAGCTTTGTCCGCATCTAACAAATTACCAAAAAATTTCCAACCAGTGGGAGTCTCATAACAGTCAATACCCATCTTCTCAGCTACTCGGTCTGGTGCTTCCGAAGTTGGCATCGATCGCGCAATACCTGCCAAACCCGAACTATAACCTGGTACCAACTTAGCATTAGCTGCCAATACTGCCAAACTATCGCTAGGAGTCACAAAGAAATTTTTGCCTAAAATCATATTGCGATCGCCATCCCCATCAGAAGCAGCACCAAAGTCAGGAGCATTATCTCCGAACATGACCTCTACCAAGTCGTGAGCATATACCAAATTCGGGTCTGGATGTCCTCCACCAAAATCTTCTAGAGGTATACCATTTTGCACCGTACCTGCGGGAGCACCTAACCGTTGCTCAAAAATATCTTTAGCATAACCTCCAGTCACAGCGTGTAATGAGTCCATACACATCCGAAACTTACCAGACTTGAGTAGTTCTGATATTTTGCCAAAATCAAACAATGATTCCATTAACTCAGCATAGTCTGCCACAGAGTCAATAACTTCTACAGTCATTTCCCCTAACTGATGACTGCTCAATTGGTCTAAATTAATATCCGCAGCTTCCATTATTTTGTAGCTATCTATAACTTTACTGCGTTCATAAATGGCACTTGTCACTTTTTCCGGTGCAGGACCACCATTACTAATATTGTACTTAACACCAAAGTCCTCTTCAGGTCCACCTGGGTTATGACTAGCAGAAAGGATTATACCACCAAAGGCTTGATTTTTACGAATAATACAGGAAGCAGCAGGAGTAGAAAGAATACCACCCTGACCCACTAACATTCGACCCACCCCATTAGCAGCAGCCATTTTCAAAATTATTTGGATCGCCTGACGGTTGTAATAGCGACCATCACCACCAAGCACAAATGTTTGACCTTGAATGTTTTCTAGACTATCAAAGATAGACTGAATAAAGTTTTCTAGATAGCGGGGTTGTTTAAAGGTTGGCACTTTTTTGCGGAGTCCTGAAGTGCCTGGTTTTTGGTCACTAAAAGGTTGTGTTGCAACTGTCTGTATGTTCATAGTTTATCGTAATTTAACAACTTTCTACATTAGAGGAATTCCTGCCTAAGTCTGATATAGCAGTCGAAGGAAAGGCCGCGGACATATCAAAAATTTAAAACTCAGACAACGCAAGATTCTTCCCTCTTTCCTAAATAACTAATCGCCTTCTTCCTTCTTCCTTCTGCTATAATCTCTGATTTTTTTGTCAATTAATGCTTAAGTTGATATCAACTCTCATTGCATCATGGCCATTAATATTTTCATAATTCATCGTTTGACTGTTTCTGTTTTCACTTTTACACCAAATATGGCGCATTTGAATAATTAATTTTTTGGTGTTGAGCAAATGTGCTTATAGTTAACATCAGGTTAATAAAATAGAGAATTTTTGAGCTAGAAAAATCTAAACTTTTAATAAAGAAAAAGTAGATGGCAATGGACAATCTGTTATTGATTGAATTAATTAATACTCCTTTAAAATCCTCCACAATTATGAATTTAACTAAACTTTTATTCATCGACTCTAAGGTAGAAAATTACCGTCATTTAATTTCAGAGATTGACCTTGATACAAGAGTATTTATCCTACAACCCAATGGAAATGGTATAAACCAAATAGCCGAAAACTTAGGTAAATACCATCAGGTAGAGACAATTCATATTATTTCTCATGGTGCAAAAGGTAGTTTGTACTTGGGAAATAGTCTCCTGAATTTAGACAATATTCATCAATATGCTGAGAGTATCCAGCAGTGGGGTAAGTGTTTGTCTGGTGATGGAGAAATATTGATTTATGGTTGTCAGGTGGCAAGTGGTAAAGAAGGTAAAGAATTTATCAGACAACTACATCAACTCACAGGAGCAAATATTGCTGCTTCCGAAACACTGACTGGAAATGTTAACAGAGGTGGTAACTGGAATTTAGAACTAATATTT
>NZ_JAAHGB010000047.1:17106-56845 GCF_010672695.1 Okeania sp. SIO1H4 | reverse complement strand
ACAGGAAATGATGGTTTTTTCTTGCGAGGGTAGCCTTCTTCCCTCTTCCCTCTTTCTTCTTCCTTCTTCCTTCTTCCTTCTTCCTTACCTTTGCTATACAAGACCGATGCTACCGGACATGATATGACTAACTAATACATATTCTTGTAAACTTGTAGCAGTTTGATAATCAACAAATTTGCCTCCTCTATCAAATTTAGCTGTGCTTGGAGACAAAAATTCTATGATTAAAGACGGATAACGAATAAAGTCTTCAGTTAAGCTTAAATCCCGTTCATCACAAGTTACTGCCACATCAGGATAATAATAACAATTAGCTTCTTCTAGTCGAACTTTAATATCGGAAGTAAGTACAATACAGTCATTATCAAGAAGATGATTTCCCAATAATATGTCTAAATTATGAGTAATAATAATGTGGGGTTTCTTTGCCCCTACCCTTGCATAAATTTTGCCCCGTCTATACTCATTTTTAATCGGACTTTATCGCTCTTCAGCTAAATAGTCTTCTGGAGAAACATAGAATTGATTTTGGTTAGCTACCATTGAGTTTTAGTTTGCTATTTAGACTTTTATATTATATAATAGAGTTGTCGCTAAATAGAGGGAAAAAATCGCTCCAACCTAGACAGAGCAATAATTTCAAGGCCTTTTTAGCAACCAATAGCTACAATCCTTATATAACAAGGTTTTTGGGGGTTTTTGAAGTTATAAAGCGACAAGTCTAATATTAGCTATGTTTAATCAAAAAAACTGATAATTAGAGATAGTTTTCATTATTCATTATCCATGAATTATGATTGCAATTAAAAACTCTCAATATCTTACCGAAAAATTGTGGTCTAAAGCCTCCCCTTTTAAGAGTAGAAAAAAAGAGAATACCCCTTATGCCAAGCCTCCTTATTCCACGAGGTACTGATAACTGAAATGACTCCCCAAGAATATTTGGAATGGGAAAAAAAACAACCGATTAAATATGAATATATTGACGGTGAAGTTATAGCTATGACTGGGGGAACTATTCCCCACAGTGAGATTGTCGCTAATCTGACAACAGCATTAAAAAATCATTTGCGCGGGAAAGGTTGTAAAGTATTAGTGGCAGATGCAAAAGTGGAAATATCTGAACAAGGACTATTTTTTTATCCTGATGTAATGGTTAGTTGTGATGAACGAGATAAAAAGGCAAGAAAAGCGATTAAATATCCTTGTTTAATTATTGAGGTTTTATCTCCAGGAACAGAATCTTTTGACAGAGGAAAAAAATTTCAAAATTATCGTCGCATTTCTACTTTGAAAGAATATGTTTTGGTGAGTGCTAATGAAATAATGCTTGAATCTTTTCGGTTGAATGAAAAGGGAGTGTGGGAGTTTTATTCTTATTTGGAAGGGGATAATATTGAGTTGAAAAGTGTTAATTTTAGTTTTCCTATAGATTTAATTTATGAGGATGTGTTTTTAGGGGAATAGAGGATTTATTGATTTATTTTTTCCCATGCTTATTCTTCTAGTTCATACCATTCTTCGGCTAATTGCAAGTCACGTTTTGCTCGTTTTATCGCTCCGATGCGTAGTTCTTCTTTGAGATTTTCTGATAAGTTTTGCTTGATGTAAAAATTTAGAGCTTTATTAATTAATTGCTCCAGATTTTCTTGAGGCATTGTTTCCTCAATTAATTGCATTGTTGCTTCTGGAATAGTAATGTTAAGTTTTCTGTCCATAGCTGACAAAAAAATAGGTTAATTATACACTATTATAAAGATTGATGTAAATTTTTTAGCACATATTTGGAATAGTGGCAATTGGGAGCGATCGCCAATTTCAGTTATCAGTTATCAGTCGTCAGGAGGGAAGAGTTAGCGATCGCCTATTTCCCTCAAAGAAAATTGATTTGAAATTACCTAATTTCAACTATTCTCTAAAGATGATTTCTCCATCTCTGCATTATAGCAATGTGCGCTGGCATATTTACAAATTACAAGAACTGTCCAATAGCTAAAAGTCTTGTATTATCGGTCTTTTATTCCCCCAGATGAGCTGTTGCCAGATGAGCTGTTGCCTGCGCACAGCGCTATATTTGCAAACTCATTTCATCAGATAAATATTCTTAATAAATAATCCAGTCATCTTGAGATGACTTTAGCAATTAGCTTAGGATTTTAATCCTTGTCTATCTTGGCTATACCAGGAACTTTTTGATAGATTAATTCAATCTGACAATTAAAATCTACACTGGCAAAATTAACTTTTTCTCCCCTGCTATAAGTTTGAGAAATCCAAATTCCTTGTTCATGTTTCCGAAAACATTCTATAGTCATCTCAGACTGACTAACTAATACATATTCTTGTAAACTTGTAGCAGTTTGATAATCAACAAATTTGCCTCCTCTATCAAATTTAGCTGTGCTTGGAGACAAAAATTCTATGATTAAAGACGGATAATGAATAAAGTCTTCAGTTAAGCTTAAATCCCGTTCATCACAAGTTACTGCCACATCAGGATAATAATAACAATTAGCTTCTTCTAGTCGAACTTTAATATCGGAAGTAAGTACAATACAGTCATTATCGCGCAGATGAATATTTAGTTCTGTGACTAAGTTACTAGCAATAATAACGTGGGGTTTCTTTGCCCCTACCATTGCATAAATTTTGCCTTGTCTATACTCATGTTTAATCGGATTTTGTCGCTCTCCAGCTAAATAGTCTTCTGGAGAAACATAGAATTGATTTTGGTTAGCTATCATTGAGTTTCCCTCTGCTATTTTTACTGTTATATTATATCAATAATTGGAAAGAGCGTATTAATCAGGAGTCAGGAGGGAAGACTTGGCGATCGCCTATTTCCCTCAGATAAAATAGATTTTTTATTACCTAATTTCAACTATTCTCTAAAGATAATTTCTCCATGTCTGATATTATTTGCAAACTAATTTCATCAGATTAAGTCATCTTGAGATAACTTTAGCTATTAGCCAAGGATTGAAATTTTTGGCTTGGCTTGGCTCTAACATTAATCTCCCTATTGCTCCAGAATTGTGTACCTCATCAATTCTAAAACTGCTATGATTCAAAGGTAATATTGAGAATAAATTGCATAATGCAAAATCCTATCGACAGCCAAACTTTCAAACTGAATCGCACCATTCGAGTGCTTGGTCTGGTTAGCTTATTCACCGATCTGGCCAGCAAGATGGTCTATCCTCTGACTCCAGTCTTCCTGACAAGCGTCTTGGGATCTCCTATCTGGACAGTCGGTGTCGTCGAAGGCATTGCAGAAAGTACGGCAAGTATTCTCAAGCTCTATTCCGGCTGGATGTCTGACCGAGTCGGTCAACGTAAACCCTTTGCTGTTGCAGGTTATGGATTGGGGGCAGTGTCCAAACTAGGATTGGCTTTGTCTGGAGTATGGGTTCATGTTTTGACAGCCCGTCTAATAGATCGAGTGGGGAAAGGATTACGAGCTGCTCCCCGTGATGCTTTGATTGCTGAGAACTGCGCTCCCGAACGACGCGGTCAAGCTTTTGGGTTGCATCATAGCCTGGAAACAGTGGGAGAAGTGGTGGGACCGTTCCTGGGAATTCTGTGTTTGCAGCAGTTTGCGGGAAATTATCGGAGTGTGTTTGCGATCGCTCTTTTGCCTGCATTATTAGGAATCGTCTTGCTACTGTTCCTGGTTAAAGAACCTAAACCAACTGCACGAACTGAACAGTTGAAAAAAAGACCGCAATTTACCCTGCGAGGACTTAACCCAATTTATCAACATTACTTATTAGTTATTGGATTGTTTAGCCTGGGTAATTCTTCAGATGCTTTTTTGCTGATTCGGGCGCAGGGTTTAGGATTCAGTGGCACACAGCTTTTGTTGCTCTATGCACTGTTTAACTTGGTTGAAACTTGCCTGGGGTTAGTTGCGGGGCGTTTATCAGATAGAGTCGGTCGGCGACCACTATTAATCACCGGCTATCTAGTCTTTGCAGTTGTCTACCTGGGATTTGCAGTGGTTCAGCAGGCTGGAGCCATCTGGGGTTTGTTTGCTCTTTATGGGCTGTATTCAACATTGACACGAGGGGTGCAGAAAGCATTTGTAGCTGACCTGGTTCATCCAGAACGGCGAGGTGCAGAAATTGGTACGTTTTATATGCTGGTAGGTTTAGCAGCCTTGCCTGCGAGTTTGATTGCAGGCTGGCTCTATGCTCAAGTTTCTCCGGCTGCACCTTTCTATTTGAGTGCAGGGACAGCAGTTGTTGCAGCAATTTTACTCAGTCGTATTAGGCGTTCATCGTAACTGCTCAGGATAGAATAACTCTCAAGCATTTTTTGATCGTAAAATTTCTAAGTACCACTAACAAACTTTTCTCAAATTCTGTTCATTGTAAACGATACCTAAATTATTGAAAATAATTTCCCAGTAGAGAGGATAACTTTCCTTAGTATATACTTCTTGCGCTCTAACAAAACAAGCGATAGCCTGTTCGAGATTATCTTGTCTATCTCCTGTTATCCTATCTAGATAAGCATTTCCCAGATTATTTTGAGTAGTTGCCCAGTCTGTAGGAAACTGTTCGCGAGTACGTACTTTGAGAGCCAAATTATAACAAGCGATCGCCTGTTCAATATTTTCCTGTTGCTCTCCTGCGATCCGATCGTGGTAAGCGCTACCCAGATTATTTTGAATACTCGCCCATTCTTGAGGTAACTTTTCTAGAGTTCTGACTCTTAAAGCTTTCTGATAACAATTAATCGCATTCTCTAAGTTTTCTATTCTTTTCCCCATGCTACGTTGTTGATAGGCATTACCAAGATTATTGTTAGTGCTTGCCCATGCTTCAGGTAATGTAGAGTAAGTCCTAACTTGAAGTGCTTGATAATAGTAAGCGATCGCCAATTCGATATTTTCTTCTGGGTTTCCGACAATGCGTTTATGGTAGCTAGTACCCAAATTATTTTGGATAGTTGCCCAAGTTATCGGAAATTGTTGACGGGATAAGACTTGTAGAGCATTTTCATAGCCTACAATTGCTATTTCTACGTTATTACTTTGATTACCAAAAGGAAATTGTAAAATCAGGTTACTCAAATTAACAACATCTAGAGCAATATTTTGTGCTAATTGAGGCTCCATTTTTTGGATATTTTCTCCAGGCCAAGTTCGCAGCACTGTTAGGAAATTTTGATTCAGCTTATCTTGATTATATTCTAGTACAGAATACACCGCTTCAGGCTTTCCTTCATTCTCTGAGATTACTTGTAAAACTTGCATGAGTAAATTTCGATATATTTCCCGATTTACAGGTTGGGAAGCATATTCTAAGTTAGTCTCTAACATTATCGCCAAATTTTGCAACCATTGAGCATTCAAATTACCAATTCTGTTGTTCATTTTTGCTATTTGTTTCATTACTTGAACTAATTTATGGTCTATCAAGTTTTGATTAGCTTGCAAAATTTTATTTTCATCACCACTAGGGCAAACTAATAAAGATTGAATGAGACCAACATAACTAGAGATATTTTGTTGATTCATGATTTTTTCCTCAGAGCTTTTTTCTAGGCACAATTACTTTGGTGTCTAGTAGACATATTGTTTTTCTATTTGAAATAAATGCTTACCCTGATGAAAAACTTTTATAGCAGTGGCAGGAAAGGGCGCGGAAATATCAAAAGCTTAAAACTCAGACAACGCCAGATTTTTTCTTCTGCTATAAATAATTGAAATATTAATCATTATTGTAGCATCCTGATTTAATTTGTAAACATACCTTTGAAGGAAATACGCAACAAATAATCAAGTATATAAAGATTTCCTGTAGAGAAAGAGCTACATTTTTATTTGCTCATTTTCAGAGAAATTTGAGTATTCAAAATTTTGAATGTACCATTTTTTGATTAAGTTGTGTTTAATTAAAGATTAAAGATTACTGTAGGGTGGGTTAAGTAGAAATAATTTCCCACAATACAATTATAAGTTCAAAATTATAGCAGGGAACAGGGAACTGTGAGAAAAAGATTTTCCTGTCTAAAGGTTCATTATCAACATAAGTCCTAACCAACTCGTTCCTTGCTATAGCCAATTTTCCAGAAAATTTTATATCTCAATATTTAACCTTATTTATGTATATTTTCTGTGATCAGAAATTGTTTCCGTAAAACTTAAAATTTGGAACCAAAAAATTTTAATAAAGTTGATGAATTTTTGTTTTATAGCAAAGAAAAAGTTGGTGAAGACATCTCAAAAGCTTAAAAATCTGGCGTTGTCTGATTTTTCCTTCTCTCCCAGAAAACTAAAGCCTTCTTCATTTCTTCTGTTATAAATTATAACTTTTGTGCACCAAGTGGCCTAACTTATACCTAACTTGGCCAATATTATCAAACTTATTGCTATTGCTACAGTATTTAATACTTTAGAGACAAAGTGATGATAATCTATTCCAAAACACTATATTTAATGGCCAGTTGCTCTTAACAACCTTTTAGAGCAGCTTTGCTCGAAGCAGGCAAAAGAAAGGAGACCTCCTTATACTAATTCACTTAAAAAATGTCACAAATAGTTGGTGGCTGATGAAGTCAAATAATAGACTGAAATTACTGTACAGTAGAAGTTTTAAGTACCTAAAATATCACTTCTAACTTCTGAGTTCTGACTTCTGACTTTAGTGAAACGGTATTAATACCCTCTGCTTTTTTGAAATTTTTTTGACACCCCCTAGGAGAAATATCTGTCCAATGACAAAATTAATTATTCAAATTCCTTGTTACAACGAAGAAGAGTCTTTAGGAGTAACTCTTGCTGCTTTACCTAGAAAGTTAGCAGGAGTAGACATTATCCAATGGTTAATCATCAATGATGGTAGTCAAGACCGAACAGTTGAAGTTGCCAAAGAACATGGGGTAGACCATATTGTGAATTTCCCCACTAACCAAGGTTTAGCAAAAGCATTTATGGCAGGTCTAGAAGCTAGTCTAAAAGCAGGAACAGATATTATTGTGAATACTGATGCTGATAATCAATATTGTGCTGATGATATACCCTACTTAGTTCAACCTATTATTTGGGGTCAGGCAGAAATTGTAGTTGGGGAGAGACCAATTTGGCAAACTAAACACTTTTCTCGTACTAAAAAATTACTTCAAAAATTAGGTAGTTGGGTAGTAAGAATAGCTAGTAATACAAATATTCCTGAGGCACCTAGTGTGTTTTGTGCTTTTAGTCGAGAAACTGCCATGCAACTTAATGTTTTTAATGCCTATACTTACACCCTAGAAACAATTATTCAAGCAGAGCAAAAAGGTATGGTAATAACATCAGTTCCTATCAGAACAAATAATGTATTACGACCTTCCCGACTGTTAAGAAGTCCCCCTTCCTATGTGTTGCGATCGCTCTTTACTATCCTCAGATTTTTTTTACTTGACCGAATAATTAAGGTTTAAAGCCTTTTCTTTAAAGGATAAAAAAGAAAAATTTTTCCTTTTAGTCAATCCTCTCCTTTTAAAGTATAGGTAATAATTAATAATCAATAATTAATTATTAATCATTGAAAAACCCCTACGCTTTTTCTTAATTTTAGGAAGTGTACCATTTAGTTTTGGAGTAATTTCTGGTATCCGTTGGTTATTTTTCTTGTTTAGTGGATATGAAAAAAACTAGGGTTCCAACTTTTATTTTAGCAACAATTTTAATCTTAGTCTGATTTCAATTATGGTTATTAGGTTTAATAGCAGATTTAATGGCAGCAAATCGCATAATTATGGAAGAAATTCAAGTAAGAATGCGAAAACAAGATTGTCAAAATAAGAAAGAGGGAAGAGTTTATTAATGGATAATGGATAATGGATAATGGATAATTACCTCTCTCTAAAAACTATCCCTGATCAGCAACTCCTGAAAACCTTGTGGTCAGAAGGGGAGCAGGGGAGAAGGGAGGAAAGAATCATAGTATATAGAAAAAACTACTTAAGTTATCAAAAAAAAACGTACTTTTTCATACACTTTTTTTCTGACAAAAACCTTTTAAATACTTATACATAACTTGTCTATTTTGTAATTTTTTATGTTAAGAAAGATTTTGATAAAGCATAGCCCTAAAAAGGAGAGGATTGACTAAAGGGAAAAAAAACAATTTTTTCCCCTTGAAAGAGGAAGCTTTCAACCTGAATCATTTAATTATTTAATTATTTAATTATTCATTATTCGGTAATAGGGAAGAAGAATAAATACTCTCTCAATGTAGATTTTATGAGGTTGATTAAATTTAGTAAAAAATTGATATCTGAGGTCTAAAATTTAATAATTATTCAATTAATTTTTAGTAAAAAAATATAATTTTCACAATATAAAGTAGTGAAAATATAAATATGCAATGCAATATAAGCGTTCATCCATAGCTGACATTTAAAAAAAGGAATAAGAAAAAAGAATAAATATTTTATCTATCTAGCTTTTATTAGGCTTGTAAGATACAGTAAAAAAAATAATACCTGATTTTTCATAGCTATAAAATTAATTTTTAGTCAAATAAATAAAGTAGAGAAAATTCTGCACAACATAAAGTAGTAAAAATATAACTATGCAAGACCATCGACCATCCATCACCAATCAAACTGATTTATTAAAGACAGAGTCTAATTTAGACTCTAATAAAGATACTATAACTGACACTGAAAAAGAACAGATGAGAGATTTATTTGCCAGAGAAGCACTTGCTCAAATCCCTAAAATATTGACCTTGTTAGACCGCAATTATCATAGTCCTACCTATGGTTGTTTCGACCGCAATTTTTGGCATTACAAAATTATAGATTTTCCTAGTGGCATGGCTCAAGAATTCGTCTTACCTTTAGCCTTAGCTTATAACTTAGATATTCCTAATAATCAATTTTATTTGCAAGAAATGATATATAAATGGGCAGAAGCAGGCATCTTATATGCCACCCACACTGCTCATCTTGATGGTTCTTGTGATGATTATTTCCCTTTTGAAAGAGCTAGTGGAGCAACAGCTTTTTCTTTATTAGCTAGTATTGAAAGTTATCAAATATTGGGATTAAATAACTATGAAGTACTCAGCTTTTTTGAAAAACGAGCAGATTGGTTAGTAAATCATTATGAAAGTGGCAATTTAGCTAACCATGAAGCATTAATTGTATTGTCCTTAGAATTGTTGAGTAAACTATTAGAAACCTCAAAATGGGAGGCAACTAAAGCAGCACGTCTGGAAAGATTATTAAGTTGGCAGAGTCAGGAAGGATGGTTTACAGAATACTCTGGTTTTGACCCTGGTTATCATACTTTAACTATATCCTGTTTAGCTAGAATTTATGAATTAAACCCCAGTGAAAAACTCAAAAATTCTATTACCGTAGCAGTAGAATTAGCTGCTCAATTTATTCATCCTGATGGTTCCTTCGGTGGAGAATATGCTAGTCGCAATACCTATAACTTTTTTCCCCATGGATTTGAATTAATAGGTAAATGGTTGCCCGCTGCTTTGTCTATTAACGACCAATTTTTAGTAGGCTTAAAAAATGGTTTAGCTCCTTGTTATGCAGACGACCATATTATCGGTCATCATACCTGGAATTATTTCTTAGCATGGCAGGATTTTATTACAGAAAGACCTGCTGATGTGAATCGTGATATTGCTAGTCTTTGGTTAAAAGAAGCTCAAATTTTGATTAAACGCAGACCTGGAACAGAATTATATGTAAGTATGAAAAAAGGTGGTGTTTTTAAGCTATTTCGCGACAAAAAATTAGTTGTTTCTGATACTCATTTATCACTCCAAGTAAAAAAAGGAAATAAAATCTTAAATGCAGTTAGTCATTTAACTGGGGATTATGATGTAAAAATATCTCAGGATGAATTGGTTATTTCTGGTAATATGGGTTGGGCTAAACAAACTCAAATGTCACCTTTGAAGTTAATCATTCTCAGGTTTGTCATGTTAACTTTTGGGCGTTTTTTCCCCAATTTTATTCGGAAAACATTACAAAAAATTCTGATTACTGGTAAGCAAGATGCACCTTTCCACTTCACTCGCCACTTTAAGTATGAAGATGGAATTTGGTACATTACAGACGAACTTTTTGCTAAATCTTGGTGGGATGTAATTAGTGCAGCTATTGGTTCCGACCAGACCTCTATTTATGTTGTAATGAGTCGCACTTTTCAAATCAATCAATTACAACCTTGGTATGATTTAACAACTGAGATTAAAAAACTTTCTCCTGGTCAATCTTTGAAAATTGAGCGCAAGTTTTAACTTGATTTATTCTTACAACTTCGCTTTTTATCTCTTACTTATATAAACTCTCATAAAATCTTGCTATAATCAGAAAATAGGAAATAGGGAGAAAAAAAAGGTTTCATAATAATATGGAACAGGGAAAAGAGAAAAAAAAGTTGTTTTATCACTAATTAAGCGCCCATAAAATGGCAGATTTAAAGTGCAATAGTATTAGTGAAAGAAAAAATTGTTTTTAACTTTTAACCTTTGTGATATTATATGCGAGTAATTTAACAGTTCGATCAGGAGTCCCCAATTAATATTATGTTTGCTTGAATACCTAATAAATATAAATAAAGACAGCTACTTATAAGGATGAGGAGAATTGTATCCGTTTCATGTAAGTCAAAAGTAAAAAATCTAATATTTTATTGATAATGCACTGATTAGGAGATGGTATGATACTAATTATCAATTTTTTCATCATGTAAGAAAGTGAATTGATAACTTCATTTAACTTTTATTTGTTCCCCATTCTCCACTCTTATTGAATCTCCCTCAATAATTACAGCACTTTGTCCGGATAGTGAGGTACAGTTTATTAATTCTCTGTTGCCTGTTGCCTTCCGGAGCTGTTGCCTAAAGTCCTAAAAATTTTACCTCACTAACTCCGAAACTGCTGTAAGAAAAATGGTATTATCTATTAGCAAAAAATCAAAGGCCAATGACAGAACAGTCATCAACATTTGCTTTACCAGAGGCTCTATTAAATAAGTATGATTTTGACCTTGCTGATGAGACTTCTGAGCAACTTATTACTCGTTGGCACAATAAGTATCAAGTAGAGTGGCTTCTCTTAGCAGTAGTTGAGGCACTATATCTTGGACGTTACAAAGCTGTCTGTGTTGAGCAAATCTTGACATTATGGGAACGTCGTGGTCAACCTGTCTATCATTTCAACTCTGAATTTCAAAATATTATTACTAAAAATATTCTCACAAATTTAACATCTCAGATAGATACTCAGTCTTTACAACCAGAGACACTACCTAGTTTATCTGAATCCAAACCTCCTGAGTATTCTACATCTACATCAGTCGATCCATCCTCAAACCCCTTCAAGGCAAGCTCAAAAAATACAGCTCAAGACCTGGTAGAGCATATTCCAGTAAAAACAAATCAGTCTAAGATCAAACACACTGATTTTTATACTAAACTAAAAGCATTTGTAAAAAAAAGTCAAGCATCGCGATCGAATCAGAGCAAACCCGATCGAGTTAAATAGACAGAAGCATCGCAGAAAATAGAAAGTACACAAGAGCAATCAAATAGGTTAATTCTTGCTACAGATGATTGATGAGAAGATGAGAAGATGGGGAGATGGGGAGATGGGGAGATTGGTATATTTGCACAATTTTTTTGTATTTCATATAACTAATTAAACGGACATTATATAACATATTAGGGTGAGTTTATCAAGTAAGATACAAATAACTCACCCCTACAGATTCTTCTTTGGAGATGTTTTCTGACGATCAAGCAACCAACATGATCCAGTTTAATTTTTCACTCGGCGAATTTCTGAGCAAAAAGAAGCTAGAGTAAAACCTAATGGTCTTTTAACTACACTGGTGCGTAACCGTAAATTAGGCATCAAATACCAGAAACGTTCCTCCGCGTATAAATCTTCCGACTCAGTAATAAATGTTAAAACATCATCACTCCCCATAATATATCGACCACTGATATTTGTACTCTTACCATCCCCTTTATCCTGCAATAATCTACCTTGGTGGGGGTCGTCAGAATTAGGAATAACTATCAACATTGTTGCACCTATATCTTTCACTTGCTCTCGGTTGATAGTACCATTCCAGTTAATCTGCAACCCTACTAATTGAGCTACACTTGGATCAGTTTGATGTTGTTCGCACAACCTGATTACTGTGGGATTTGTTTTTTCTAATATTTCAACATTTACTTCTGATTTGCCTGCTTGCAACTCCCCGGAAACTAAATTGTGAATCGTGCGTTGGGAAAACCATTGACCTGCACTCAACTGCAAAAATTCGATAATGTCCATTAACCTGCTAATAGTATTAATTCTGAATCAATACTATTGTTGCACTGATTGGCATATATGGCACTTATATCATGTGCCCCCTTCTAGGGGAGCTGCGCTAACGATTGAATACCAATAATATCTGTGAAGGTCAATGGGTAATAGGTAATTGGCACGCTTCTCAAACAGCTTCAAATTTTGGAATTGCAGCGAATGTTACTATTATATCTAGAGCTACTAACTGCTAAATTTTATTATTACTAAAATAAAAACATTATATATTTTAGCCTCTAGTAGCTTTTCTCTATTGAATGATTTATAATACATGAGGTATTAGGCTATTAGAGTTAGAAAGTAATGTCTTAATTATTAACTTGAATATTTTAACACTCATAACATTAAATAATTATGTATAATATTGTCAATCTGTATTTTTTTTGATGTTACTAATTTTCATCTAAAGGTTGATTTTCATAAACTAAAATAATAGCGATCGCATATCTTCAAAACAACTGTAAAAAATAATTATTTCCTAGCTAAGTTAGCCACAATAGACATAGGGATAAAAAAGACAAGCTAGAATAGGGGATTTAAACCCAAGCTTTTAGCACTCTGAAAACTGTTTGCGGAGCATTCCGGTACGGAAATGCTGAAATGCTGATAACTAATTAATTGATTGGCTGAAGATGTCTAATCAACAAAAACTGTAATAAGCAAGCAAAGAATTTTTTATTATCCCAAATATATTTGATTTTCTTAGGAGGTAAAAAAATCAAAAATCAAACTATAGCTTGATCCCAGCAACAGTAGATGAATCAAAAAAGAGAATTCAATTGGACTAAAAAACCATAATTGTGACGATAACTCTTTCCAAAAACATCAAATTGTGGTAAATATTAAGTTTAAGCTATGCTATTAAAATTATTATATATCACTAAATATGGTATAAGTCAAGGGTACTAAACTATGCTCATAGAGATATTAACCCTTTTTGCGGGTGCAGGACTTGAACAAGCAACCAGTGTCACATGGCATTGGGTAAGTAAGTGGGCAGCAAAGAAAGCTGATGAAAAGAATCAGGTAATACAGACAGCGTTAGTAACTTCATATTGTAAGGCTTTACAGGTAATTCGTAAAGAATCTCAACAACTATCCCAGTGGAGGCAAGATAAAGCTGAAATTGAAGGCAGACTAACAGAAATGGAGAAAGATGCACTAATGATACTAGATTTAGTGCAAACACACAAGCAAAGAATAACTCATCTACCTCAAGGTAGAGAAGAAGAAGCAATAGTGAAAGTCGTGATGTCTAGACTGCAAAGCAAAGATAAGTGGCTCAAACACGCTCCAAAAGAATTATCTGTGCTAGTGGAAACTAAATTAGTGTCAATTACAGTCCATCAATTTCGCCACGAGCTGAGAACAGAAAGTACAGTATTTCAAGCCTTAGTACACGATATGCTAGCAACAGCAGGTGAAGATATCAGTTGTCTTGTTGATGTGACCAACAAAATAGAGAGAAGAGTCGATCAATTTGTTGGCGACTACCGTCAAGATATAGACAGAATAATTGCAGGTATTGGTGGAGCTAATACTCACTTAGAACAGTTAATATTACTGCTGCGTAAACAGATGCAACAATGTCAGGTAATACCTGCTGACTTTGCTGCATTAATAGCAGATAAAACTGAAGGATTTTTGGGACGGGGTTTTGTTTTTGATGCCATTGAAGATTTCATCCATAACCAATCTAAAGGATATTTTATCATCGAAGCAGACCCAGGAGTAGGCAAAAGTACAATCATAGCCGAATATGTACGTCGCACAAGTTGTCTTGCCTATTTCAATTTATTATCAGAAGGTAGAACTAGAGCTGAAGATTTTCTTAAGAGTATCTGTACCCAGCTAATTGAAGGCTATAATTTGCCTTATGAACTACCATTACATCCGGATAACACTAGCAATGGCAACTTTCTATCAAAACTACTAAACGAAATTAGTGCCCAACTAACACCAGGAGAAAAACTCATAATTGCAGTTGATGCTTTAGATGAAGTCGATTTAAGTAGTCAAAGTGGAGCGGCTAATGTGCTTTACTTACCAGCAAACTTACCCAATAAAGTTTATTTTCTGCTTACTAAGAGGTCTGACCCACTACCGTTAGTCATTTCGGCACCGCAGAAGATTTTTGACTTAATGATTTATCCTAATGAAAGTCTAGAAGATGTCAAACTATTTATTCGTCTGCGCACAAAACGACCAGCAGTAAAAGAATGGATCGAACAAAGAGGCTTAACATTAGAAGAATTTGTCGAATCTATAGCCAGCAATAGTGAAAATAATTTCATGTACTTAAAATATGTACTTGATGATATTGAGCAAGGTAACTATAGAGATATTAACTTAGAAAGTTTACCTCAAGGTTTAGAGAAATATTACGATCAACACTGGCATCGAATGAAAATGAATGTCAAACCATTGCCTGTAACTAAATTAAAAGTCATATATTTCTTAACAAAAACTCGTAAACCAGTATCCTGCAGAATGTTAGCAAAATTTAGTGGAGAAATTTCCTTAATAGTTCAAGAAATTCTGGATGAGTGGGCACAATTTCTGCGAATTTATCAAACAGAAGGAAAACCAGTTTATAGCATATATCATGCTGCATTTCAAGACTTTCTTTACCGAAAAGATATCGTCCAAGAAGTAGAATCATTAATTGAAATCGAAAGTATGGAAAAACAAATCAAAAATAATTTGTTAGGAATGGTTTACAAAAATGCCTAACAAATTATGATTTGGAACTGGAAGTTAGGATACACAAAAAGCGGATGAAATGGCTCGCCAAGGATTGAAATCATTGGCTAATAGCTTAAGTCATCTATAAGATGACTCTTGAGGAGTATGCTATCTTTTTCATCTTTTTATATTGTGGTTAATCAGTGCAACTTGATATTAGTTTGGAGCAAGTTTATCCAACAATTTTGTATTATTTGCGCGATCGCGAAGCGGTAGGACAATATTTAGAAAATTCCTTGGACTATACGAATAAAGCTCAAGCTGAATTTGACCGTCATCCTCCACCTTTTGTGGCGAAGATACTGAAGTAGAAGTTGGAACGTCAATATCATGTCCGGTTGAACAGTTACAAATAAACGACTAAGGAGTCAGGAGTCAGGAGTCAGGAGTAATAAGTCAGGAGTCAGGAGGGAATAAAGAAGAAGAAAGAGAAATTTTTTTTATCATACTCTTATCCGGACATGATATAACTCAAGCAGAGGAAGTGCCTAAATAATGGTAATTACAGCAGTTTTCATTTGGGTAGACCACTGTAGGGATGTTCCATGCAACGTCCCTACAAGGTTTTGATTGTGACGATGTGGTTTATAAATCAGCAAAAGCGCTGTAAATCAGGAATTATATCAAATCCGGTTAAACAGTTATAGAATAGTTAAGTCAGGAGGAGTCAACCCACCCCTCGCCCCTCCCAGGAGGGGAGGGGAAGTTAGGAGTTAGGAGTCAGGAGGAGAGAGAATTACAAAGATGAGCGTAGTTATGACGATTGAAGATTTTTTTTATATTCAATAAAACGGATTTGATATTATATCATGTCCGGTAGTATCGGTATTGTAAGCTTGAAGGTAAAAAAGAAGGAAGAAGGAAGACGGAAGAAGGCTTAAAAGCTTGAAAAAAACGTAAATTTCCTGTAGATATTCACCCTTGGTTTTACACAAACGCGCCCCAGCGGACATGATATTACCCATGAGGTACGAAAAACTAGGACTTGAGATTGCTTTCCGTTCCGGAATACTCCGCAAACCCTATCGGTCGCAATGAGGAAGATACGTTATAGTACCGAAGAAATACTGAAATTATCTTGACTTTTTCTTCTCTTCCTTCCTGACTCCTGTACGTTACTCTAAGCACTGCTCTTCTACCTTAATCTTCATTCCCCATATTATAAATGTATAAAATGTATAAGTACTAAAGCTAAATTAATTGTATATTTGATGGTCATATTAAATAGGTGGGCAAAATTATTTTTATATCTACTGCTCAAGCATACAAGTATATTTTTTTCCCTACTCCCTGCTTAAAGATGTTAAATTAATTTTGCACAGATATCTATTAGTTTACATCAGTATAACAAGGAAATTGAAATGGGTGAGTTTAGAGAAAATTTAGCTCAAATGCCCCTAGAAGATCAATACTATCTTTTAGAAACTTTACCAGGTTTTCTCGTGAGTGAATCTGATACAGAGCAATTGCATCGCTTACTCACAGATTTTGATTTTATCGAATCAAGACTATATTTATTCGGAGTAGAATATCTATTAAATGATTATGAGGAAGCCATGCATTCTAATGTATGGACTTCAAGTGAAAAAGTTAAAACTCTAAAATTAATTCAAGGGGCAATTGAACTATCATCTCATATCCTTGTGGAAGATAAAACGCAACTACCAGGACAATTGTGGGGGCGACTGCTATCTTTTGAAATACCAGAAATTCAGAAAATGCTACAACAAGCAAAATCCTGGAGCCGATCGCCCTGGTTAAAACCAATGGCACCAAGTCTCACACCTCCTGGAGGTAGACTGTTACGCACTTTCATCGGTCACACTGGGTGGGTAAATGCAGTAGTTGTTACCCCAGAAGGATTGGTAATTTCTGGTTCTGCTGACAATACTCTCAAAGTTTGGAACCTGGAAACAGGGAAAGAAATAGCAACCTTAACTGGTCACAAGGCGAGAATTAGAGCTATAGCATTATTAAATGATAAATGGGTGGTTTCTGGGTCTGATGACTTCAGCATCAAAATTTGGAACCTAGAAACAACCAAAGAATTGATCGCACTCACTGGTCATACAAGAGGAGTAAGAGCAGTGGCAGTATTACCAGATGGTAGAGTAGTTTCCGGTTCTTCAGATCATACGATTAAAGTCTGGAATATTGAAACACAAAAAGAAGAAATTACCCTCACTGGTCATAAAGGTTGGGTCAATTCGTTAGCAGTATTATCTGATCAAGAAATTATTTCAGGCTCATCTGATCGCACTCTCAAAATTTGGAATCTCCAGACAAAAGAAGAAGTATTGACACTAAAAGGTCATACGGGTGGTGTGAGAAGTGTAACAACACTTCCAGAAGGACAAGTAATTTCCGGTTCTTCTGACAACACAATTAAAGTTTGGAATCTGCACAGTCAAAAAACTATTTTGACATTCAAAGGTCATACCAAAGGGATAAATGCAGTAGCAGTAGCTCCAGACAATAAGGGAATTATTTCTGCTGCTTCCGACAATACTCTCAAAGTTTGGAGTCTCCAGACAGAAGAAGAGTTATTTGCTCTCAAAGGTCATGCTGATTCAGTATATGCAGTTGCAGTTTTACCAGATGGACGCATAATTTCTGGTTCTGATGATTTTACTCTCAAAGTGTGGAGTCTTGATACTTCTGTAGAATTACCACCTCCGATCGGACATACTAATAGGGTAAATGCAGCAGTAGCGCTACCAGCTCGACAAGCAGCATCAGCGTCTTGGGATAATACAATTAAGGTTTGGAATTTAAACACAACAAAATCAGTTTGTACTCTTAAAGGTCATACTGATCGAGTTAATTCCGTAGCAGCATTACCAGACAAACGTATTATTTCAGCTTCTGATGATAACACTCTCAAAGTTTGGAGTTGGGAAACAGCACAGGAATTGTTGAGTTTAGAAGGTAATACTAGATGTATTTTTGCTGTGGCAGTTACACCAGATGGTAAACGAGCGATCGCCTGTTTATCTGACCAAACTCTAAAAGTCTGGAATTTAGAAACTTTAAAGGAGGTTGCTACTTTTATAGGACATACTGACTGGGTAAGTTCAGTGACAGTAACGCCAGATGGTAAGCGAGTAATTTCTGGGTCTTTTGACAAGACTATTAAAGTTTGGAGCTTGGAAACTGGAGAAGAAGTTTCTACTTTAGTCGGTCATAATGGGTGGGTGAAAGCTTTGGCAGTAACACCAGATGGTAAGCGAGTAATTTCTGGGTCTTTTGACAAAACTATTAAAGTTTGGTGTTTAGAAACCGCAGAGGAACTATTTAGTTTGAGTGGTCATACTGACTGGGTAAGTTCAGTTGCAGTCACACCAAATGGTCAGCAAGTAATTTCTGCATCTGACGATCATACTCTCAAAGTTTGGGACTTAGAAAAGCGACTGGCGATCGCCCATTTTACAGGAGAGAGTTCCTTAGAATGTTGCGCTGTGGCAGAAGATGGAGTAAAAATTATTGTTGGTGAAGCCTCTGGAAGGGTACATTTTTTAACATTAGAAAGTTCTTAGGTCGTAGGTCGTAGGTGTAAGCTCAAGATCGAACACTGGAAACGGAGCATAAATTTGGGATCTTCCTTCAAGAGCGCTTCAATATAACATTTTGATTATAGTTAATCATCCGGACATGGTCATGGCATTATACAAATTTGATAAATTTTTGTTACAAATAGCTAGGCTATTTCTTAGGAGTCAGTGGTAGGGCAAACGGCCGTTTGTCTGTACAGGTAGGGGAGAAGTCGGATTGGCGACGTACAGAATGAATGGCTTCTATACCATTTTTTAGGTTAAAACTTATCTTTTTCATCAAAGGGATATCTTTGATAAAATCTTTTAATCACCCCCAATTATTCGTAACATTCTTTTTTTAAATTGGTATTAGAGGGAGTAGGCAATAGGGGGCTAACTACTGAAGCAGAATAATTGGACAAAATTTGACAAATATTAAGAAATCTTGAAAATTTCCTGATTATCTGCTATCATACATTAATTAATCTACTAAATTATCAAAGACTTTTTTTCATGGCCTACCAATTCAAATGCAATCAATCAAGACCAAATTAAAAGTTAACAATTACCAAAAAACTATACTTGCCAAACACGCAGGTGTAGCCCGTCATGCTTATAACTGGGGATTAGCAACTTGCATCTGTGAATACGAATCAACCAAGAAACGACTGAGTGCTATCACTTTGCATAAACGTTTGGTGGCTGAAGTTAAAAGTCAAAATCCCTGGTATTATCAAGTCTCAAAATGTGCCCCTCAACAGGCATTAAGAGATTTAGAGAGGGCATTTAAAAACTTTTTAACTATTCCCAAATGTGGATTCCCTAAGTTTAAGAAAAAAGGGAAAAAAGACAGTTTCTATTTAGAAGGAAGTATTAAAATTATTCAAGGCAACTATATCAAACTACCAAGGATAGGAATAGTAAAAACATACGAAATCTTACCTTCTTGCAGAGTAAAAAACGTGAGAATATCCAAACGTGCAGGTGATTGGTACATTAGTTTTAAGTATGATTATCAACCAAACCCTACCCCAAAAGAAGGAGATATTATCGGTGTAGATGTTGGTATAAATGCTCTAGCAACTTGTAGCGATGGAAGAAAATTTTCTAATGTTAAAGCGTATAAGCAAGCCAAAAAACGACTAACTCGTTATCAACGGCGTGTCAGCAAAAAGAAGATTGGCTCCAAAAACAGAGCTAAAGCTGTAAAAAGACTAGCCGAAGCTCATAAAAAAGTAGCTGATATCAGAGCAGATGCACTACATAAACTAACAACATGGGCGAGCTTTGAACCACAGCACCATAGTGATAGAAGATTTGAATGTAAGTGGAATGCTCAAAAACCACAAACTAGCAAGTGCGATAGCGGACTGTGGTTTTTATGAGTTCAAACGTCAGCTTACATATAAGTGTGAGTGGTATGACAGTGAATTAGTGATAGCAGATAGATTTTATCCAAGTTCTCAACTGTGTTCTCATTGTGGGCATCAACAGAAAATGCCGTTAAGTGTGAGAACTTATGAATGTGCTAACTGTGGATTTAAAGCTGACAGAGACTTTAACGCTGCTGTCAATTAGGCCTACTATGTGTATTAGTAGCTTGAGTTCCAAGGGATTTCAAGCCTGTGGAGAAGATAAGTTACAGACTGCGGTCAGTGGTCTTCTGTGAAACAGGAAGCTAGCTCCAAAGCTCAAAATATGTTTTGGGTAAGTTTGGGTAAGTTTAGTAGAACGGAAAATCAGGCAAAGAAGGATAGAAGAGAAAGTTTGTCGAGGATGAGATTAACTGGACATGATATTACAGAGCGATCGCTCAATAGACATCTCCATAAAAGAGGGAACACCGGATAAATAATTGAGAATCTATGGATAATAATTGATTTTATTTTTGATTTTTACCAGATGTTTAAATAATCTCAAAATAACTGGCTTTTGATCGAATATTACTGCAACCACCCGATAGAAATCAATGTATCAACATCATTGTTGTTTTAATAGTTATTGTTTTAGTAGTCGCAATGCTTGAATTGCCAGGAATAAAAAACCCACCGATCCTAATGCAGTGAGAATTTGGGCTACTAAACTAGGTGTTAATATTTCACTCATAATTGTATCCTAAGAAAATCATAAACTTACAGTCTATTTTATCTCAAAGTGCAAAAATTGATATATTATAGTTATTATATTTTTTTGTAATGGCTAGTTTCTAGTAAAGCTTTTGGAGAAAAATAATGCAATTTGAGACGAATGTACAAGAAGCTTGCTACAACAAAATTTCTCTCTGGATGAGAGAATTATTTGATAAATTTCCCTGTGTGAGACAAGATTTACCAGGTGTTACTTTGTTTATGGGTTCTGCTTTAGTTGAAATATCTGTTTTTGCTTGGGGAGATAATGAGGCAATAATTAATACTCGCTCCTATGTGGTGACAAATGTAGATTTAAAAGCAGATTTGATGAAATTTTTACTGCAAGAAAATAGTAAAATGCGCTTTGGTGCTTTTGGTATAGATGAAAATAATAGTATTATATTTGAACATACAATAGTTGGTTCTACTTGCGATAAACCAGAATTAGAAGCATCTGTAAAAGCAGTTTTAGCAATTTCTGATGAATACGACGATAAAATTGTTGAACAGTGGGGAGGACATAGGGCCATGGACAGAATATATTAGACATCTCCAGAAAAGCTATCCATTATCAGGAACTTCTGAAAACTTTGTGGAGAGCAGGGGAGCAGCGGTGCAACCCCGCGGGGTGTGACAGACGCATCTGGTAGCGCACCAAGAGAGGGAGCAGGGGAGAAGAGAGAAAAAGTCAATTTAGGAGTAGCGATCGCTGCTTAAGTTCTCAAAAAAATGTACTTTTCAATACATTATTTTTGAGGAAAAAGTCTCTCAAGTACTTATACATAACTTGTATATTTTGTCAAGTTTACTCTTAAGAAAGATGTTTATAAAGCATAGCCAGAAAAGAGGGAGTAGGCGGAAAGAATTAGTAATTTATGTGCGATAATTGATTTTATTTTTTATGATTGGAGATGTTTATTAGACCTCTCTCCACTCTAATAGTTAGGAAAAAACTCCTTTTCATCTCCTAACATCTGACTTATGTAATATCATAAATTTATTTAGCAATGCCTAAATTCTGAACAGCTTAACTAGCTATCAGCTATTAGCGCTTCAGCGCTTCAGCCTAAAAAAGCAGTGCATAGAATTAGGAATTGAAAGCTTTTTAATAATTTTAATTGCCTTATTTTAGAATTAATAGTGGTTCGACCGAATATTCATTAATCTAAATTTTTCATACTTTATGCTAAAAACAGACCCTACTTACACATTTCCTGAATCTAATCACCCTATAGTTAAGTCACTATTCCATCATAGTGACCAGGAACTATTAACCTTATTTCAAAACTATCCAGACCAAGGAAAATACTTCGTAGCGATTTTTTGTCGCTATGGTATGATAGTCCAAACTTTAATTCAACATTCCGTGCGATCTCCTGTTCAAGCAGATTATCTATTTGCCCAAACTTGGCAACATATATTTTATGAACTGCGTGGCCTAGATTTACGAGAGGGGGCAGATCCAACCAACGAAAATACTACTCTCCAGAATTGGTTAATAAATGTTACAGCTATTAGTCTTAACCAAGCAGAAATTCCTCCTGTTGAATCAATTCGTTATTCTTTACAGGTAGCTCCACCACCTTTATGGTGCTATGTTAAGCAAGTATTAGACCAGTTAGAGGCACTACTGCGCTTGATTCTGTTAATGTCTCAGACTTTTCACTGGAGTGAAACAAGAATTGCAGCATATCTCCAAGCTGAGGGAGAAACTATTTCATCTCAGGAGATAAAATCTTTGTTGCAGCAGGGATACCATCATCTAGATAATAATTTACCAGAGGATATTAAAGCTATCTATTTTAATGATGATATGAAACAAGTTAGTACGAGTATAAATCAGTTTCTCAAAGTTTCAAAATAACCAGAATCCTGATTTAGTTAAGGTCAAGACTGCGCTATGGTAGAAGTCCTGATATTTCAAAGACAGATATTTACCAAATAGGGAACAGGCAAAAGTCACAAAAAACATTTCTCTGTCTAAGGTCGATCGTTAATTTATCTACCAAGCAACTCTTTCTTTAGCTATTGCACAACATTGTTCGGTATTCATGCTGTTTGCGTTTCCATAGAATTACTTAGGAAAGCTTTGCATTAGCAAAACGTCCCCTATGAAGTAGGTCTTCTGCCGAAATTTTTTAAATTTAACTTAGGATTGAAAGTTATGTAGATGGTAACTTAAAAACTTCAGACCTCAAATTTGTCTTTAAATTAACCTAGTTCAAAAATACTCCTCCTCCCCCAGTAATATTTAGTGACTTAGTATCTAAATCAAAATTTTCTGTGGAATTAAACCTCACCTCTAATACTCTAGGAGAAATACCCCGAGGACTTACTAATAATAACCCTCCATCAGGACGTTGGTAGGTTAACGTTAATGGGACTGGCAATTCATATATTTCTGCTACTGACCTTTCTCCTAGAGTCCTATGTCGGCCACCAATTACCTGATATTTAATTACGGCATCCGTTTGATTAATCAATCTTAGAGTAACGAGACCTTCCACAGGGGTAACTCTACCTGCTGGTTCAGGAAATTGTGGTGGTATTTCATTAATCTCTTGCTGCTGGCCAGCAGGGTTTCCTACATTAGGGGGTTGACGGCGAGGAGGCTCACTTCTCTTTCGTTCTGCCTCTACTGGTTTTCCTTGACGACCAGATGGTTTACTAGCAGGAGGTTGACGACGACGAGGTTCTGTATTCTCTTCAACTTCAGCAGGTTCTTTTCTTGAAGGTTGAGTAGGTGGCTTAGTAGTACCAGGTGGAGGCCCTCCAGCTAGAGCAACTGTAATTAGTCCCATCATTAAACTGCTACAAATGGTACTAATGATCGGAGTTTTTTCAACAAGTTTAGAAAGATATTGAATCATCATAAAAAATCGGTAAGTGGGAAACCACCGTCTTTTAAGCGGTGGATGGAAACGACTTGTGGGCAGGTTTTATAGCGCTACGCGCAAGTCAGAAGTTAGTAGGGGCGTTTTGCTCCGCAACATATAAAGCGGAGAGCTTCTGCGTTAGCAAATGGCCATTCACCCGTACAGAAGTCAGAAGTAATCTCTGACTAACTTTGAGCATTTATAAATGTCAAATAATTGCCTGAAACTATTGTATTGTCAATTTTTTTAGTTTTTAGCCGATCAAATCTAACTTCTAATATATAATCCGGTTATACAGTATATGTTTATGATTCTATCCACACTTCAATCTCCCCATCTCCCCATCTCCCACAACTATATAATAAGTATTCAACCGGATTTGATATGACTCTGATTTATCGGCAAAGTAACTGTGGCCATAGTACCAACTTGAGGATGACTCTCTATGGATATTTGGCCATAATGATTTTCTATAATAGCTAGAGCGATCGCTAACCCTAAACCTGACCCAACTGTACCATGATGTGAATGAGCAGGGTCTACTCGATAAAAGCGATCGAATAAACGTGATAATGTATCAATAGGAATACCAATACCATTATCTTTGACTGTTACTTGAAGAGAGTCATATTTATATTTAAGGTTTTGATAACCTCTGAAAATTACTCCACTACTCTCAGAGCTATTGCCTAGTTTCCCTTTGTGAGTCCTCAAAGTTGCTTTTTTGACTTTGGGAAAGCGCTGCAACTCTACTACTATCTGACCACCAGATGGGGTATACTGAATTGCATTACTAATCAGATTTGTAAATAACCTAGCTAGTTGATCCCAATCTCCTATGAGTGTAATATCTTCCTCAGATGTAAGATTTTTGATGCTTGGAGATGTGTCTTGATTTTTATCTTTTTTTTGCGGGTTTAATACCCCACCGTCTACACGGTGTTCAAAATTGTTTGGGGTGAGATACTCCATGCAACTTTCCCTCCTGACTCCTGAGTTCCCCTCTTGGGAGGGGTTAGGGGTGGGTTTACTCCTGACTCCTTCTTCAACTACCTTTTCAATAAGGTCGGGTAGGGAGATTTTTAATTCTAGATTTATCTCTTGGGCAGTAGCGATCGCTTGTTGTTCTTCTACTACTTCTATCAATAAAGCATCTAAAGGTACTGATGAAAACTGGGACTGCACTATCCCACTATCTTGACGTGCCAAAAATAGTAAATCATCTACCAGTTTTCCTAACCGACGAGTCAAACGTTCGATAACTTGTAGTTGTTGCTGATGTTCGGATGATGCCAAATCTCGGTCTGCTAAAGCAACTTGTACATTAGTTTGAATCATTGCGATGGGGTTGCGGAGTTCGTGGGAAGCATCAGCAGTAAATTTTTTCAGATGTTGATAAGATTCCCGTACTGGTTGTATTGCTAACCCAGAAAGTAACCAACCAATTGCTCCTACTGAAATTATGACTAAACAGGTAATGATACTTAGGTCTAGCATTAACTGGCGAATTGGTTTTGTTACTTCAAACCAAGGATGACTGACTCGCAAATATCCCAAGACTTGGCGATCGACTTCTACTCTGTCTGTTATCTGTCGTAGTAGTAAATTATTATCTATGGGTTGTTGTAATGTTTCAACTTTTTCCAAGTGAGGGGTTATTCGTATTGTTTCTCCAGTGCGGTTGGAATGTATGGGAATATTTAGGGGAGCGGAAAAGGTTGACCAAATTAGTTCTCCTGTGGAGCTAAACCATTCAAGGTCGATATGGTCATCTTCTACAGTATTGGCATTATCTCGAAAGCTAGCTTCGAGGTTAACACGAAATTTTTTACTATTTTTAGTGGGAAAAGATTCGATGACTAGCGATCGCTCTACTACTTCTACGACATGAAGTAAAGTATCGTCGATACGTTCGATCAAGGTATTTCGGAAATAGATATAAAATCCTGTGACAAATATAAGTAATAAAATAGCTGTGACTGTAGTGTACCAAATTGCTAAACGACGACGACTTTTTTGAAACATATTTATCACCTACATTTCGCAGTTCAAAACATAGTATAAAGGATAAGTAGTCAGTAAGTAGGTAGGTCTAATTAAACGTTAAAAAAATTGTAGGGGCAGGTTTAACCGAAAGCTTTGAATTAAGCGTGATGAGTTCTAAAAATCAGCCCTCTCTAATATTGCATTTATTTATTTTCACCTACTTAGTAGTCAGTATTGAGAGGCGAATATTTATTGCTAATTGCCAGAATAAAGTAAGCGTTTATTCTTGATTTATTATCATGATTTGCATAGTCTAAATATTTGGTAATTCACCGATTTTTATACTATTTTTTGTATAGAACCCATTTGATATCTATATAATTATGGTAGTCAAGTCTTTTCGCGCATCAATTTTGAGGAAAAATCTGAAGAAGGAGTGTTTTTTGGGGGTTGCACATTATGGAATGATGTTGCCAAAAATTGCTTTAGATTTTGACTAAGAAAAACCTCATATTAATCATTCTAGCAATTGATTAATCCACAATCCAATTCTATCAAAAATATCAAATCATTCGTCACTGTGCAACACTGTTTTTTGTATTGTTTCTCCCCACATCTTCCCTCTTTCCTCTTACCTTCCCCTCTTGGGAGGGGGAGGGGCGAGGGGTGGGTTGTCTCCTGTCTCCTGACTCCTGACTTCTAGCTAAAAAAACGCGCATATTTATGAAGATATAATCGGGGGTTCTATATAGCAAATTGATATGGGGAATGTGATTTATCAGGCAGGAAGCAGAAATAAATCTGGGAGTATAAATACCATCTCCTGAATCAAAAAAAATCATAATTTTAATTTTGCTGTAAAAAGGTCAGTGTATCTAGGGAATATAGCAATTATTATATTTGTGAGGTACAAAGTTATGGGTTTTAGGGAAAACCTTAACTGGGAATATTTTAACTGGGAACAGGAAAGAGAAAAGAAGAAAAACAAGTGTAACTCATGAATCTGAGAAGCACTATATTTTAATTCTTGACTTTGCTGCTACTTCTTTTGCGTGTTCTTCTGCTGCGTGAATAGTTTGTATTTTCCAGTTGTTTTTTTGTTATTGTACTTTGCTCTGCTTTGGCATATTGACATTTTAGATTGACTTGTTTTTGCTTTGGTAAATCTTGATTAGTAGGTGTTTCAACTACTTCTCCCCTTTTATTAATAAATCCCCTCTTTTTTCCTTGCTTAAAAAATGCTAGTTCTCCATTAAACCTTCCTAATTCGTCATAACAAATTGGCATAACTTCCTCTCCACAATTATTGATATAACCATATTTTTTTCTAGCATTCCCCTTGCTATTTCTTGACTAAAACTATCGGCAAAATCATAGATAAAATCAATAACAATTTTGGCATTGCTGAGTGGTAATGATTTTTAGATTAAGTATCAACGCAAAACATAAGTTTTTCAATTTTACCTTCAGCTACTTACCATTACATTTCAGAAACGCCACAATTTTTCCCTTATAGTTTATATAACCCCACTTTTTATCTCGTTTTACAAGTGCTAAACCTTCAGAAAATTGCCAAGCTGATACATAAGTAGGAGGTATTATCTCTTTTCCTTCTCTATTTTTATAACCATGCAGATCGTTGACTTTAAACCGTATTAATTCTTCAGTACGATCGGTTACTTCATCATGATAATTTTTTGGTTCTTGTGGTTGATTAACATCCAAAAATTTTCCATTAGAGTCAATATATTGAGTTTGATTATTAATCTTGACTTTTGCTACTCCTAAAGAAAACTCACTTGCTGTTTCTAATTTTGGCGGAATTACAACCTTTCCAGCTCGATCTTTATACCCCCATTTCCCATCACTCTGAAAAGGAATTAAAAACTTAGTCATTGATGATAATTTATGCAAAATTTTCGATAATTTATAATATTTTATTATCATTTTCTTTGTGGGTTTAATACCCCACCGTCTACAGGGTGTTCAAAATTACATGGGGATTCTAACCCCAAGTAATTTTCCTCCTGTCTCCTGTCTCCTGTCTCCTGTCTCCTGTCTCCTTCTTCAAAGTTCAATTCAAACTACAGTTGATGCTTTTAAAGAGACTCAATTTCAAATCGTAAATATTGCAGAAATTCCCAAAAATCAGCGATACATAGAGATAATCAGAATAGATTTCATACTTTTGATATGAATTGTCCTATTATTGGCCTTTACGAAGTGAGAAGTCAGAAGTCAGAAGTCAGAATTTACTTTTGTAACGGGGATTTGACACAAATTTTTCGGCTGATAGCTGATAGCTGATAGCTGATAGCTAGTTAAGATAAGATGATATAGGTTAAAAAATGTTAATAAGTGTTAACTGATGTTCATATCTCCTCAAGGCATAATCAAGCTCAAAAAATCCCTCAAACAGAGAGTATTTTTTGGCAATGAACCGACACCGGAACTCATAGCTATATTGCTTGTTTACTTCGTCCAAGGAATTTTAGGGTTGGGACGTCTTGCTGTCAGTTTCTTTCTCAAGGATGAATTGGCCATGAGTCCCGCTGAAGTATCGGCAATGTTGGGCGTTGTCATCATACCGTGGATGATTAAACCTGTTTTTGGGTTTATTTCAGATGGAGTGCCAATATTAGGTTATAGACGACGACCTTACATGATTTTTTCTGGGGTACTGGGGGCATTTTCTTGGATAGCATTGGCAAAATGGGTACATACTCCACTAGCAGCGACGGGAGCGATCGCTCTGAGTTCTTTATCGGTAGCTATTAGTGATGTAATTGTTGATTCTTTAGTTGTACAAAAAGTGCAAAAAGAATCTGTTAGTAGTACGGGTTCTCTACAATCTTTATGTTGGGCAGCTTCAGCATTAGGAGGACTAATAACTGCTTATTTGAGTGGTTATTTACTAGAGCATTTTAGTAATCAAACTGTATTTTTAATGACAGCTATTTTTCCTTTGATTGTTTCTGTTGTAGCCTGGTTAATTAATGAAGAAAAAGTTACTATTGGGATTAATTTTGACAATGTAAAACAGCAAATTAAACTGGTGAAAATAGCTGTTACTAAAAAATCAATTTTATTACCAACTGCTTTCCTATTTATTTGGCAAGCAACCCCTAATTCTGAGTCAGCTTTCTTTTTCTTTTCCACAAATGAATTAGGATTTCAACCAGAATTTTTAGGTAGGGTACGGTTAGTAACAAGTATTGCAGCTTTAATAGGTGTTTGGCTATTTCAACGCTTTTTTAAATCTGTTCCTTTTCGGAAAATTTTCGGATGGTCTATAGTTATTTCTGCTGTTTTAGGAATGACTACTTTATTGCTAGTTACTCATGCTAACCGCAGTCTAGGTATCGATGACCATTGGTTTAGTTTAGGAGATAGTTTAGTGCTAACAGTAATGGGAGAAATTGCTTTCATGCCTGTATTAGTTTTAGCTGCTAGACTTTGCCCACCAGGAGTAGAAGCAACTCTATTTGCTTTATTAATGTCTATCTATAATTTAGCTGGACTTATCTCCCATGAAGGAGGTGCATTGTTAATGCATTGGTTAGAAGTTACAGAGACAAATTTTGATAATTTGTGGTTGTTAATAGTTATCACTAACCTATCTACCTTATTGCCATTATTTTTACTAAATTGGTTACCAGCAGCTAATGCTCAAATGGAGGAAAATGAAAATATTAATTCTCTATCAGTATTAGAGCTGAATTCTATTAGCTCTGAAGTTGGTAGAGATAATTTTTTACCAGAATATTTACCAGAAATGGTACCAACTCCTAGTGGTAAAAACTCTCAAAACTAAAAATAGGTGGTAGGTCGTAGGTGTAATATCATGTGCGGTTGAATACTTATCAATAACTAGGGGCGAAGACCTTTTCGTCTGTACAGGGGAATAGGGAGTAGGGAGAATAAAGAGATTTGCCATGTATACACAGTTGGGTTTTTTTCATCACTAATTTCCGGACATGATATTATCCCTTTCTTTCTTAGGTTTGAGGTTCTACTATTGCGTATGGCAAAACAGTAGTGAATATATTTTTGGTTTCTGATTTGTAATTAAGTCAGATTTTTTCTGTGTTGAGCGATCGCCTTTGGTTTGGAGTCTATTTTGTGGGAAGGTGTGAAATTTTACTATTGCGTATGGCAAAACAGTAGTGAATATATTTTTAGTTTCTGATTTGTAATTAAGTCAGATTTTTTCTGTGTTGAGCGATCGTCTTTGGTTTCGAGTCTACTTTGTGGAAAGGTTTGAAATTCTACTATTGCGTATGGCAAAACAGTAGTGAATATATTTTTGGTTTCTGATTTGTAATTAAGTCGAATTTTTTCTGTGTTGAGCGATCGCCTTTGGTTTGGAGTCTATTTTGTGGGAAGGTGTGAAATTTTACTATTGCGTATGGCAAAACAGTAGTGAATATATTTTTGGTTTCTGATTTGTAATTAAGTCGAATTTTTTCTGTGTTGAGCGATCGCCTTTGGTTTGGAGTCTATTTTGTGGGAAGGTGTGAAATTTTACTATTGCGTATGGCAAAACAGTAGTGAATATATTTTTGGTTTCTGATTTGTAATTAAGTCGAATTTTTTCTGTGTTGAGCGATCGCCTTTGGTTTGGAGTCTATTTTGTGGGAAGGTGTGAAATTTTACTATTGCGTATGGCAAAACAGTAGTGAATATATTTTTAGTTTCTGATTTGTAATTAAGTCAGATTTTTTCTGTGTTGAGCGATCGTCTTTGGTTTCGAGTCTACTTTGTGGAAAGGTTTGAAATTCTACTATTGCGTATGGCAAAACAGTAGTGAATATATTTTTAGTTTCTGATTTGTAATTAAGTCAGATTTTTTCTGTGTTGAGCGATAGAGATAGTTTAATTCCCTCAAATTGATATTTCGTGTAAAACTTTAAAAAGTTGAGAAATTAGGATTTAATTATGACAAATTTACAAATTGAAAAATCTACATCTTATACTCGTGAAGATTGGCAAAAAGGATATGAATCTCAACCCAATGAATATGATTATTGGATTGATGATATAGAAGGTGAAATACCAGCAGATTTGAATGGTACTTTTTTCCGCAACGGACCTGGTTTATTAGATATTAATGGTCAGGCGATCGCTCATCCTTTTGATGGTGATGGAATGGTTTGTGCTATTGGTTTTAAAAATGGTCGTGCCCACTTCCGAAATAGCTTTGTTAAAACGGAAGGATATGTGGCAGAAAAAGCAGCAGGAAAAATTCTCTATCGAGGCGTTTTTGGCACTCAAAAACCTGGTGGTTGGTTAGCTAATATTTTCGACCTAAAAAATAAAAATATTGCCAATACTGGTATTCTTTATTGGGGGAATAAACTTTTGGCATTGTGGGAAGGAGCAGAACCTCATCAGTTAAATCCAAAGACATTAGAAACTATTAAACTTGATGATTTAGATGGAATTTTACAACCTGGTCAAGCTTTTTCTGCTCACCCCAGAATTGAGAAAGGAAAGGATGGTAAAGGAGATGTTTTAGTTAACTTTTCTGTAAAGCCTGGTTTATCGAGTACTATCACTATTTTTGAGTTTAATAGTCAGGGAAAATTATTCAAACGTTACTCTAATTCGATTCCTGGTTTTGCCTTTTTACACGATATGGCAATTACACCAAATTACTGTATCTTTTTCCAAAATCCTGTTACTTTAAATCCTATTCCTTTCTTCTTGGGACTGCGAGGTGCTGGTCAATGTTTGAAATTTTCACCTAATAAATCAACACAGGTTATTTTAATTCCTCGTGATGGTAGTAAAGCTATGAAAATTTTGGAAACGAAACCTTGTTTTATATTTCATCATGCTAATGCTTGGGAAAAGAATGGGGAAATTTATGTAGATTCTATTTGTTATGAATCTTTCCCACAAGTTGACATGGGTGATGATTTTCGTGAATTAGATTTTGACTCAATTCCAGCAAGTCAATTATGGCGATTTAAGATTAATTTGTCAGAGAATAATGTAGAACATAAATTGCTTGAAAGTCGTTGTTGTGACTTTCCGAATCTAAATCCGAATAATGTGGGAGAAGCTTATCGATATTTATTTATTGGAGTAGCAGAACAACCAAGTGGAAACGCTCCTTTACAAGCAATATTAAAGATTGATTGGCAAACAGGAGAACGTCAAATTTTTAGTGTTGCACCGCGAGGTTTTGCCGGAGAACCTTTATTTGTTCCTTTTCCGAATGGGGTGAATGAAGATGATGGTTGGTTATTGATGTTGATGTATGATGCGGCAGAACATCGGTCGGATGTTGTGATTTTGGATGCTAGAGATTTGAATAAAAAACCTGTGGCAATTTTGCATTTAAAGCATCATATTCCTTATGGTTTACATGGGAGTTTTACACCTCATTATTTTGGGGAGTAATTGATGTTTGGTTGACTTGAAAATCTAGAGGCAAACGGTTGTTTAATTGGGGGGGATTGATCTGATATTTCCCCCAATTTATAGAGGGGTATTAGCCACAGCTTACTTTAGGGACAGATGAAGTAGATAACCTAATATTTCCTGATTTAGATGGATTCTTAAAGTAAAAGTAAATCAAAGCAATCTATCTAAAATTAATAATATGAATAACGAGGAATCTAACAAGAAAAACAATAATCAAATTATTCAGGGTGACAAAAATATAATAATTCAAGTGAATAACAATCATTCTACAGCCTATGCATCTGAAAAAAATCCGAATCCAAAAGAAGAGAAAAATATAGCATTAGCATTTATAATAACTGGCAGTCTCAATATTACACACGAGCTCACATTAAAAGTAATTGAAAAACATCTACAAAAAATTGCTGCTGATGCGGATGATGCAGAATTAACAATTGTTGATGTTGATGAAGGAAGTTTAAAGTTTGTGTTAAAAGGTTCTCCAGAAGGTTTGGAAAAAATAGAAAAATTATTTAACTCTGAAGAATTAACAGAAATATTTGATGTGCCAATAAAAAATGTTGAGTTTATCGAGCCTGAAAAGGAAAAATTAGCATTTTCAATTACTGGGGATATTTCTGACACTGATGTGGCAAAAATTAAAGCCGCGGTTACTGGAGTTGATGAAAAAGAACTATTAATTCAAAAAATTAGAACTTATCGAAGGAGCGAAAAATTAAATCTTAGTGGAGCTGACCTTAGTGGAGCTGACCTTAGTGGAGCCATCCTTAGAGGAGCTGACCTTAGTGGAGCTAACCTCAGAGGAGCCGACCTTAGTGGAGCCATCCTTAGAGGAGCTGACCTTAGTGGAGCTTACCTCAGAGGAGCTAACCTCAGAGAAGCCGACCTTAGTAGAGCTTACCTCAGAAAAGCCATCCTTAATGGATCCGACCTCAGAAAAGCCATCCTCAGTGGAGCCATCCTCAGTGGAGCTTACCTCAGAAGAGCTATCCTCAGTGGAGCCATCCTTAGAGGAGTTTACCTCGAAGAAACCGACCTCAGTGAAGCTGACCTCAGAGAAGCCGACCTTAGTGGAGCTTACCTCAGAAAAGCCATCCTCAGTGGAGTAATCCTCAGAGAAGCCGACCTTAGTGGAGCTATCCTTAGTGGAGCTAACCTCAGTGGAGCTAAATTAGAAAACAGTAAAGTAATAAATACAAAATTCAGCAGCAATAGCCAAGGAATGAATGAACAACTCAAACAAGACCTCATTCAACAAGGAGCTATTTTTGAAGATTCTTAGGAAGACCCAGTATTAGCTCCAATGCGTCGCTAATATTAGCCACAGTTTAGTTTAAAAATTGGGAGTATTGTCCAAAACTCTAAGCAAAGTTAATCAAAGTCTCTCACCATAATTAATTAGGGCTTGCTGATTAATTCTAAAAGTATTTACAGATAAAGGTTTTAGCGTTTTAGCGTTGAAAAAAGTACCAACTTTTTGGTGGAAAAAGCTCATGCGTGCTGGTATTTTAGGATGATTATGGCAGAAAAATTGAGAGACAATTCTTGCTCCTACCTCCTCTACATTCCCATTTCTCCTGTCTCCTGTCTCCTGTCTCCTGTCTCCTACAAAGAGCAAAAAGACTTTATTCAGCAGACCCTAATTAACAATAATTGACGTAGTTTAACGGTCTAAGCAACATTGATTTGTCACGATAAAATTTTTTCCTATCTAATTATAAAATCGTAATTTTCTAGTGCCGGAAAATTATCAATAGTAGCAAATAATATCATGTTCATTAGAACAGTTATAATTAGGCTCGTAATTTTGCTGGAGCAATAATACTAAGTATTGTAAGGGCTAGGGCTTAATTACAAAAAAACAAAAACTTTATGATCAGTAATTAATCGATATGAGTTTTTGTTGGGTTGCCCTATCGCTTAACCCAACCTACAAATTACTTATGCTTTTTCCCATTCTGTGCCACCTCACATAAAATTGGTATAACACCTAAAACCTACCACCTAATTATTAATATGAATTATGAAACTGCCCGTCAATTTCTCATAGATCAAGGAACAGCTTTAGAAACTAAAATTAATCCAGATGCTTTCCTCATGCGTCTCGAACAAGGTAAACCTCCTATTCCTGGCCAAGCAACTAATATTTTGTTAGCTCTAAAAATCTCTTTTGAAATGTTGCAAGGAGATCCTCTTCTAGACCGAGAATTAGTTGCCGGATTATATTTATTAGCAATAGAAAGTCTAAAATTATTTGAAGCTGGTAGACGAAAAGGAGTAATGTGGCCGCCACTTTTAAAAGAAGATATTGAACGAATTTCAATTGCGGTGAAAAATATCTTTTCTGGAGTTTGGCCTACAGATAAATAATCATCCTTGAAGAAGAAAGAAGGAAAAAGTGGATGGGGAAAGTCTTCGACAAGCTACTTCGTGTCTTATACCAAATTAATAAATATTTGCTACAAATAGCTAGGATATTTCTGAGGAGTCAACCAACCCCTCGCCCCTCCCCCTCCCAGGAGGGGAAGTTAGGAGGACTGAGTCAGAATTAATAGCTTCAATACCATTTTTCAGGTCGGAAATAATTCTTTTCTCTTGGTGCGCTACCAGGTGCGACTGGCGTCGTCGCGGGGTCGCACCGCTCTCTTGGTCGATTGGATATGGCGAGGAGACCCGAAGAGTGCAGACCCGCTCCGAAGTACGCCATCCCACCCTACGGGAAGCTGCGCTAACGACCGCTTTGTCAAAGGACATATCCTGCATTTGTCTTTTTATTCCTCTGACTATTCGTAACATTATTTTTTCACGCTTGGTATTATAACCTCAACCAATTGTCAATACCGTGTAGATGGCGGGGTATTAAACCCAAAATAAAAAGATAAAAAAGGCTTTACCGTTTATTTATAAACCCACATTTGGTGCTACAAAATGCAGTATGTAAAAACCAAAAAACAGGAGTAAGTATTTAGACTTAATAAAAAAATCTTAAACAGTCATTTGTAATATCATTAAGTGAGAAAAATACGATCACAATAAAACTGTCTTAATGGATAGTTGGTATGGAACACAAAGATTAATGGCATTGGTAGATAACAAGCGGAAAATTTTATTACTGTCTCTTAAAAAGAAATCATCTAGTAGATGATACTGGTCGCAATCGAGAAAGATCAAAATATTGGATAATTAAGTTGGAATGAATTAGAAAAAATATCAGGTAAAAGAATTCAAATAAAATGAAACTCATTTAACTCTAAATAACTGAAGCTTTTTGAATAGATAGTTAAGCGATCGCGCAGAATTACAGTTGAATATCGCTCTGATTTAGTATGTACTATATATAGTGTCTTTGCGTAAGTCCTGATTCAGAGACCACAACAATACTCGATTATTACCAGAGTCAGCAATAACAGCAGTATTGCCACAAACCGAAATCCCATAAGGCCAACACAAACTTTGGCGAGTCGGATACAAACTCAAAGCATTTTCACCCTTACTCTGAAAATCTGACTGACCAATTAATGCAACTGCCGGAGTGCCAATATCCACAGTATCCCGCCAACCCAATAACCGAGAATTAGCGGTATCAGCAACAATCAACCAATTAGCAACCGCAGCTACACCATAAGGCATACTCAAACTAGCAGCAGAAGGAAAATAAACTCCCTGATTTAACTGTACTGTATTAAATTGAGATTGACCGAGAACTACAGAACAAGGTTGATTATTCTCAGTAGGGATGGCATCCCAAATCATTACCCGATTATTTCCAGCATCAGTCACAATCAAGCGATCGCCATACTGTTGCGGAACATTATTGCCCCAAAAAGTAATTGCATGAGGCCAACGCATACTCGCTGCCGTCGCTTCACTCCCTCCATTTTCATCCCGAAAACTCATATTTGCCTGCCCCAAAACGAGATCGGCAGGTTGTCCATTAACCTCTGGCAACTGATGCCACATCAACACCCGACGGTTGCCCGTATCTGCTACCCAGAGTTTTCCTTGATGGTAGACGACACCATAAGGCCAGTGCATTCGGTCCGCAGCAGTTTCTGGTTGACCCCGGTTAGATTCATTTTGAGAAAAATCTGCCTGACCTAAAACGATATCGGCAGGAACATTATTATCTTCGGGTAACTGCTTCCAAATTAATACCCGATGATTCCAAGCATCAGCTACTGCTAACCCTTCTCCACAAGCACAGATACCAGTGGGGACGCTTACTGTTGCTGCGGTGGTTGTACCATTGGCATTTTGCCCTTCTTGAGAAAAGTCAGATTGTCCGATAACCCAGTCAGCAGGTTGCGTGTCAATTTCGGGAAATTTTCGCCATCCCAATAATCGATGATGTCCGGTATCAGCAACCCACAGAGGTCCTGTTTCTGAGATTAAGCAAGCTCCACGGGGTCCGAACATTGTAGTTGGACTAGGTGCGAGTGGTACAACTAGGGAATCTGAGGATGGTGTACCGAGAATGATTTTTGCACCATTAGGGTTAAGCATTTGTGGTTGTTTTTCTGGGTTTTGATTCGGATTAATGTTTGGGGAATTTTTCATTTTAAGAAGGTAATGGGGAACAGAGAACAAAGAACAAAGAACAGGAAACAGAGAGCAGGGAGTCGGAAAATCTCTGGAAGTAATACCATTTTCAAATGGGCGGTTTCCTCCTTTAAAGTAAGAGGGATTTTTACCCATAATAGCAAGATATTGGTCTTGAGTAATGGGGTATTTACTCATATAAAAAGGTTGGAGAATAACTTGATGTTGGGGACTTTCTGTGTGAAATCTTCGTTTTTCACTTTCTGGCGAACCCATAATAAAACTCCCTCCAGGAATATAAACCATTTCCAAAATCACACCATTACCCAAATCTTCTGTAAAATATTGAGCTTGTTTGGGAACGCGATTAATTTCCTCACCTCTGTTATTAACTGTGATTACCTCAAATGAAAAAGTTTTCAGAGGTAATTTTGGTTGGGGAATAATAATAGGTTCTGGTTTAGTGCTTGGTAGAATAATTTTTTGTTATTTTGGTTAAAGTTAAATATTAGGAGTAGAGTCATCCTGTAAGGTTAGGTTTATACAAGTACAGACAATACGGAAACCAAAAATGTAGACGTGGGAGGCTTGCCTATCGCTGCCACCGCGAATAGCAGAACGGCAGACATAAGGGTTATCGTACCACGATCCTCCTCGCAGCAAAGGATACAGCTCTTTTTCATTATTGATATTTTGGAAATCATGACTATTAACCCAAGCAGTTCCATCAGTGGGAACATCTTCGTAATTATCATGCCAGTCATCTGCACACCACTCCCAGACATTACCGTGCATATCATATAAACCAAAAGCATTAGGAGAAAAACTTCCCACATCAGTTGTCTGTTTCCGATATTTACCTTTAGGTGCATTGGCATAGGTATAGTTACCATTATAGTTAACTAAATCAGTAGTAATAGTTTCTCCAAAATAAAATGGTGTGGTTGTTCCTGCTCGACAGGCGTATTCCCACTGACTCTCACTTGGTAGTTTATAGATTTTAGTGGTTTTCTGGGATAGCTTTTGACAAAATTCTGTGGCGTTGTACCATGTAACCCTTTCTACAGGACGTTTTCCTCCTTTAAAGTAAGAGGGATTTTTTCCCATAATAGCTTGATATTGGTTTTGAGTAATAGGATATTTACTCATATAAAAGGGTTGGAGACTAACTCCATGCTGAGGACTTTCTGTATCACGCCTTCCTGCTTCATCCTCCGGCGAACCCATCATAAATGTTCCACCAGGAATAGCCACCATTTCCAAGATCAAACCTTTACCTAAGTCTTCTGTAAAATATTCGGCTTGTTTGCGAACACGATTAATTTTTTCCCCTCTGTTATTAACTGTGATCACCTCGAATGAAAAAGTTTTCAGAGGTAATTTTGGTTGGGGAGTAATAATAGATTCTGGTTTAGTGGTAGGTAAAATAATAGGTTGTTGTCTCTGTTGAGTATTTGGAATAGAGGCACCCTGATTAATTAGAGCGCCAGAACTACAGACAACACGAAAACCGTAATTGTTGTAACAGAGGTCGCGCCTATTGATGTAGTCGCGGAAAGCGGAACGGCATAAATCAGGATCGTTGAACCAGGAACCGCCCCTCAGCAAGGGATACAGTTCTTCTTCTTCATTACCTTGAGAATCTAGATTATTTTCATTATGATGCCAAATATCTAGCCACCACTCCCAGACATTGCCGTGCATATCAGCATAGGAAGGAAAAATTCCCAGATTAGCACACAACTCCCAGACATTCCCGTGCATATCGTACAAACCAAAAGCATTAGGAGGAAAACTTCCTACATCGGTAGTCTGTTCTCGGTATTTACCTCTAGAGGCATTACCATAAGTATAATTGCCATTATAGTTCACTAAGTCAGTAGTAATAGTTTCTCCAAAATAAAACGGTGTAGTTGTTCCTGCTCGACAAGCATATTCCCATTGACTCTCACTCGGCAGTCTGTAATTTTTCCCTGTTTTTTTGGATATCTGTTGACAAAACTCTGTGGCATTGTGCCATGTTACCATTTCTACAGGGCGGTTTCTTCCTTTAAAGTGAGAGGGATTTTCACCGATAATGGCTTGATATTGCTCTTGAGTAATGGGATATTTACTCATATAAAAAGGTTGCAAAGTAATTTCATGTTGGGGACTTTCTGTATCACGTCTTTGAGCTTCATTCTCCGGTGAACCCATAATAAAACTACCCCCAGGAATAGCTACCATTTCCAAAATCACACCATTACCCAAATCTTCAGTAAAAAATTCTGCTTCTCTCCAAACACGGTTTATTTCTTCACCTCTCCTATTAACCTTAACAACCTCAAATGAAAAAGTTTTCAGAGGTAATTTTGCTTGGGAAGTACCAGAAGGCTTTAATAATAGATTCTCTAAATTATTGTTTGGTAAAATAATTGGTTTTTGTCTCTGTTGAATATTAGGAGTAGAGTCACCATAATTAGTTAGAAACTCAATAGAACTACAGACGACTACTCGAATACCGTGATAGTTGTGACGGTAGCCACGCCTAACGCTGTAGCTGCGGATAGCTGAACGGCAGCTCATAAAAAAATCGCCCCAGGAACCACCCCGCAGCACAGAATACAGTTCTTTTTCATCATTACTGTGAGAATCTAAATCATTTTCATTATTGATTTTTTCTCCTTCATTACTATCAATCCAAGCTCTGCCATCATTAGGTACACCTTCATAGTTATCATGCCAAATATCGTGACACCATTCCCATACATTGCCGTGCAGATCAAATAGACCAAAAGCATTAGGAGGAAAACTTCCTACATCGGTAGTCTGTTCTCGGTATCTACCTTGAGGTGCATTGCCATAAGTATCGTAGCCATTATAGTTCACTAAATCAGTAGTAATAGTTTCTCCAAAATAAAACGGTGTAGTTGTTCCTGCTCGACAAGCATATTCCCATTGACTCTCACTCGGCAGTCTGTAATTTTTCCTAGTTTTTTTGGATAGCTGTTGACAAAACTCTGTGGCATTGTGCCATGTTACCATTTCTACAGGGCGGTTTCTTCCTTTAAAGTGAGAGGGATTTTCACCGATAATGGCTTGATATTGCTCTTGAGTAATGGGATATTTACTCATATAAAAAGGTTGCAAAGTAATTTCATGTTGGGGACTTTCT
>NZ_JAAHGB010000047.1:0-17006 GCF_010672695.1 Okeania sp. SIO1H4 | reverse complement strand
TACAGGGCGGTTTCTTCCTTTAAAGTGAGAGGGATTTTCACCGATAATGGCTTGATATTGCTCTTGAGTAATGGGATATTTACTCATATAAAAAGGTTGCAAAGTAATTTCATGTTGGGGACTTTCTTGATCAAGTCTTCCTTCTTCACTTTCTGGAGATCCCATAATAAATGTTCCCCCAGGAATAGCCACCATTTCCAAAATCACACCATTACCCAAATCTTCAGTAAAAAATTTAGCCTCTCTCGAAACACGATTAATTTCTTCACCCTTCCTATTAACCGTCACCACCTCAAAGGAAAAAGTCTGTAAAGGCAACGCAACAGGAACTCTCAACAACACACCTCCTACATCAACCTCACTCTTTCCCAACTCTCTCCTCACATTCTCAACTCCAGCAACATCACCCCGCGCATAACCACCATACCCCTGCCCCAATATCACTAACAAAGGTTCATATTCTCTCAAAGGTTCTGCCAAAGTTTCCATCAAAGACGACAACCTCACCAACTCCGCTTTATCATCCCGTCCATAAGCTTCCTGCAAAGACTCCGCCAACTGACGGGCAGCTAATTCTGGGCGAGTATAAGCTAAAGCAGTCCATCTTTGACCCTGCCAAATACTAGATACAGACTCCCCACGATTAACTTGAGAATCAATATAACTGACCAAAAATTGAGATAATTCCTCCAGTCGAGACTGCCCAAACCTTTCAGTACAAAGTTGTAACAACTGATTCCGAATACCCCGATCCATTTCATAGAGTTCCCTATCCACAGCATGACAAAAACTCGACAACAAAATATCTGCCACAGCATACCAAGGAATATTAAAATTGCGCTGTCTAGCAAAAAACCGTTGCCATAAACGATATAAAAGGTCAGGAGTTAATGCCAAAGGAAAAGCAGCGTGTTGGGCAAATATCAGATGAGGTTCGCCGAAATATTCAGTAAAAGCAGCAATTTGATCGAGATTTTCATTGACAATTTCTACCTCCTCAACATCAGTTTTTACAACAGGCAAATTTATCCCCAATTTTCCAGAAATTAACCACTGAGACATCCCCTTAAATTCTTGATAATTTAGACCGAACATTTTCAGATTAAAATTATCATTGCTAATAGCGGAAATTTCCTCTGCTGAAGTCCCGCACCACTTATGGCGAGGCAAAGGATTCAACCATGCCACCCGTTCCACTTTTCGCGAGAGAAATTTGAGAAAATTCTCAGTTTTTTCAACTCTTTCTGAAACAAACCTACCCCTCGCAGCACCCCCATCACTTAAAATTAAAACTAAAATTTCTTCTTTAACTAATTCGGATAAAAGAGTTTTCAAAGATTTCTTTTCGGAAAAATCAGGGTCAGCATAAATTCTTATTTTGGGCACATTATCAAAGTAATAAATATTAGCTTCTTGCCAAGAATTAATTATTTGACGGCAGAAAGGATTAAAAGGCATCATTGACTCAGACTGGTCAATTAATAAGATAATTTTTCTGGGTTTTCCTCGACCATATTTATAGATAGGTTGTACAAAAAAACCTTCTTTAGCTATTTCTTGTACAGTAGCTTTTACATTAATATCGCTAGAAAATTCTGTTAATTGAGGCTGAAATAATAAACGTTTTGTTTGCTGTATTTGGGCAAGACTAACAGGAAAATAATCTCCATCTTTAGGAGTTTTAGGAATAGCAGTGGCAACTTGAGGATTATTAAAAGTAGGCGGTAATAAAATTTCTGAAAAAGTTTTAGATTCAGGAATTTTTTGAAGTGAATTTTCTGGAAAAGTTTTAGATTCAGGAATTTGTTGAGGTGAAACTTCTGGAAAAGTTTCATATTCAGGAATTTGTTGATGTGAAATTTCTGGAAAAATTTCAGCTTCAGGAATTTGTTGTTGAGGTGAACTTTCTGGTTGAAAATTAGGTTGAGGCGGAACTTCTGAAAAAGTTTCAGATTCAAAAGTAGATTCTGGTGGAATTTCTGAATTAGAAGTAGATGACCTTTCTACTATTTCCTCTTCTACTGCAGTTACTTCAGATTCAGAAATAGAATTATTATTTGCTGTTTCGATGAATTGATGAAATTCTGAAAAGACATTTTTCTGCTGCGATAATAATTCATTAAAACAATTATCAAATAATTTTTGTTCCTCACGAGACTTCACCCAAATTGTACGATAGATTCTAGCAATAGCTTGTTTATCAGAAATATCTAACCCCATTTCCAGAGATGCTAATAAAGCTTGAGTTGCTAACTCGTATTGTGAAATATCGAGTTTCATTCCAGCTTCTCTGAGTCGCCAAAATAAATTTATTAACGGGGGATTTTTCATAACAACTTGTGAGAAATAGGTAATGGAAAATACAAGTAGCCTAGTATAATTCAATGTTATATCATATCCGGATAATTAGTGATAAAAAAGTTTTTGTTTTCTATATTATTATTCCGAGATATATATTGTTGTATAATTAAATTCAATTCAACCATATATCCAAATTATTCCCTTGAGAACAGACAGTATTTTTTACACCCTATTCCAATCTGTACCTAACGCCTTCTTTGAACTAATTTCACTACCTGAAACTATAGCAAAAAACTATCAATTTGATTCCATTGAAGTTAAAGAAACATCCTTTAGAATAGACGGTGTATTTGTGCCTACTGAAGTCACACCCGAAACCCCTATCTATTTTGTTGAAGTTCAGTTTCAACCAGACAATAATTTTTATGCCCGTTTCTTTGGAGAAATATTTCTTTATCTCAAAAATACAAAACAATTAAGAAATTGGCAAGCAGTTGTAATTTATCCTAGTCATGATGTGGATAAAGGGGATAGTTATGGATATACAGAAATCCTAGAAAACAGCCGAGTTTCTCGTATTTATTTATCAGAATTAGGTAAATCTACAACAGAACCATTAGGGTTGGCCACGCTAAAATTAGTCGTGAGTGACCAGAATCAAACTATGTCAGACGCTAGAATATTATTAGATAGAGTACAACAAGAAGAACCAGAACCAAAACAGAAGGAAAGCTGGTTGCAATTGATTAAAACCATACTAATTTATAAATTACCACAAGCAAGTCGGGAGGAAATTGAAGCCATGTTTAACTTGAGCGACTTAAAACAAACTAGATTCTATCAAGAGGCTTTTTCAGAAGGCCGACAAGAGGGTAGCTTATTGGCCAAAAGGGCAGCTATTCCTAATTTGATAAATCTGGGCTTAACTATAGAACAAATAGCTTTAGCTTTAGAATTACAAGTTGAACAAGTGAATCAATTTATTAATGGAGAAAATAATTAAAATATTCCTTTAAAGCATTCTAATTTAGAAATTCATACAAGAAAGTAGGGAGGAAATTGAAGCGATGTTTTACCTGAGGGATTTAAAAAAAACTCGATTCTATCAAGAGGCTTTTTTAGAAGGAAAAGAACAAGGGCTTAAAGAAGGCAAACTAGAAGTACAACAAGAGGCTATTTTATTGGAAAAATTTTCTGTAGTTCCTAATCTAATAAATCTGGGTTTAACTGTAGAACAAATAGCTTTGGCTATGGAATTACAAGTTGAACAAGTCAGTCAATTTATTGATGGAGAAAATAATTAAAGTATTCCTGATAAAACATAGGCTAATACTCGAAGTTGGGTTGATTTGTTTCCATCAAATATTTCTCATCAACCTGACTTCGGAAAGTTGAAAATATACTTAAATATTCAGGAGTTATCTGTGCCAGCACAATTAAGTTTGCTCGACAATTAATAGGTGGGAAAATTTACAAGTATGTCCGAAGCGACTGTAACGGAGTGGAAGGAAGCAATATCAAGGGTATGAGGTGCATCAACATTTCTTTATATAGTATATAGTGAGTTTTATTCGTGTTTACCTACTTATTCAGTAAACCCTAATTAAACGGAAATAAAATTATTCCTTATTATAAAAAATCTTCGCGATCGCTACGACTTTTTAATAATGTACTGGCAAAGGGTAATCCTGTTTCTAATTTTTCTATTATTTCTTCTGGAGGATACTCATTCAGTATAGCAAACCAATCTATTAATTCACTTGTACTTATTTTTTTCCCAGTTTCTCCTCGTTCATCTTCCATCATTTCTCTCAATTCTAAAAATCTATCAATTGCTTTTTCTACAATTTCACTAGGAGGATTTTGAAACCTAGCATTAATAATTTTTATTAGTTGTTCTTGACCGGGAAATTCAATGTAATGATACAAACATCTGCGGAGAAAAGCATTCGGTAAAGTTTTTTCTTGGTTGCTAGTAATAATTACAATTGGTGGAGCATTTGGATTAGCTTTTAACCAACGCCGGGGGTGTAAATCTTTAATTTCAAATCGTTGTTCTTCTAGTGCTAATAATAAATCATTGGGAAAATCTGTATCTGCTTTATCTATTTCATCAATTAAGACTACAGTTCGATATTTTTTTTCTTGAAAGGCATAACCTAAAGGTCCTAACTCTAGATATTTAATTAGATTAGTAGGGTCAGTTTCCTGATTTTTTATCCCTAACTTTGCTAACTGTGCTGCTTGTAAACGTCCGATATAATCATAAGTATAAAAACCATCTTGTGCTTTACTAATTGACTGAACATTCCAGAGACGAAATTTCCAATTTAGACTGGGATATTTTTGACTAAATTCATAAATAATGGAGTATGCAAGACGACTTTTACCACAACCTGGTTCTCCTTCTAATAATAAAGGACGATTTAATCTGATCGATAAATTAACTGCTTCTTTTAAAAAGTCGTCCGGATAGTAGGGATATAAATTTTGTTGTACTAAATTATTCCATTCACCCGTCAGCGGTTGGATATTTCCTTCATATTCTAGGGGTAAGTTTGCCATCTTGTTTCCCGACTGAATTGACATTGAAAAAGTTTGTACATATATTCTAGGACTAGGCGAGATTTGCCATTTTTACTATATGTCAATAAATCTTTAATGGCATCATTTATTGATGGTAACTGCATCTGTAAAATTATCTCTACTTGATTAATAGCTTCTCGAATATCAGTTTCAGATATAGATTCTGCAATTGGCATTTTTATAACTTGTGGAAATATTTCTGTATTGTCTCGCCAATCATTTTGACCGCCACAGTCTTCTAAAAACATAATCAAAAAGTTTTTACCTGCTGGGATTTGTTTAACTAAAGGAAACCAAAACTGTTCTAATAATTCTTCTAAGCGTTTTTTGTCTAAAGTCTCTACATTTTTGAATACCAAAATAATATGCTTTTTTTGGATAAAATCTGCACCTGTTAACTGTAACTCTGCACCTAGTTTCATCCAAATAGTAGGAATAGAAAATTCTGTCAAATCAGAAGCTAGGTCAAAACTTAACTTTTTAACTTCTGCTGCTCCATATTTAATAATTTCCGTTTCAATTCTACGCATTAACCAAGCTCGACAATAGTGACAATTTCCTTGGATGAAAAATCCGCCTACTCGCCGTTTATGTTTGGCTAAATTTTGGAAAATATTGATTTGAGGTCGATGATTTACACTTAGTAATATCCGATATAACAGAGTGGAACGATTATGGAAATCTGAGGAATTTTTTTTAGTACCTAATTCTTGAATAATTTCTGTTTCAAAACCCAAAGCTTTCCAATAAGCTACAAAAGCTGATTTATCAATGGGAGTTCCTTTTTGGAAATTACTCCAAGTGCGATAAGAAATATTTTTTGCCAAAATAATATCTGATTCAATTAACTCTTCTAATTTAAAACTGCTGATTATTTGATTAGCTGATTTTTTAATTTTCTGCTTAAATTGGCGATATTCAGATTTCTGAGTTTTAGGGATATAAACTGCTTCTTCATCAATTAATTCTTCTAGTTTTTCTAGAGTAATTTCATAACCCGTAATAATTGTGTCAAATATTAAATTTTTACTCGCCTCTACAAGTGCTTGACTATTTTCTCCCCTTCTCCAATTAAGTTTTTGAATTCGTTGTTTTATTTGTTGGCATTCCGACTCAGATGCCTTCAACGTATTCTGCCGTCTTGTCATTTCAGTTATCAGCTTTTTCAGTTATCAGCTTTTTCAGTTATCAGTTATCAGTTATCAGTTATCAGCTATTAGTTATTAGTTAGCCTCCTGGGTTGGAACTTTCCGTTTGTCATGCTACGCAAATATTACGCAAATATTAATAGTACCTCTGAGTGAAGCTAGTAGCACCTCTAGATTTTTTTGGGGTTTCATAATTTAAGACCTCTCCCCCAACCCCTCTCTTCCCCCTCTCCCCCCTCTTCCCCCTCTTCCCCCTCTTCCCTCTCTCCATTTTTTTCCTTACTTCATAAAGTTGATTTTGTCAAGCCCCGATCTGATCAGTTTTCTGATCAGATTGTGACAGTGGCTGTGAAAGGCTCTAAAAAGGTAATGTAGTTCAAAACTTATTGCAGAGCAGCCACTACAAGTACAAATATTTTACTCAATCAAGACCAATGACACAAGCAGATTTATTGAAACTCTATCAAGGTCAGTTCAAATTAATTAAAACTCTAAATTATTGCAGTTTGCCAAAGTTGTTTTTTTCCTTCGTTCTACTGAATTATCTTTTAGCATTAATCTGGGCTTTACCAATAACAAGTAGATCATTTTTCACAGAAAAAAATCAAGATTTATCCCAACTTTCACCAGCAGATAAATCTTTAGATACCAACCTAGAAAGAGGCATTTTATCGTTGGGAAATCATCAGGAAAAAAGTAGGGGACATCAAGAAGATTTGGTAATTAAAAATCATCAAAATTATCAAAAGTTTTCAACAAATCAGTTGTCTAGAGAAATATATTTCCAATCAGATAAAGAACATGAAATAACTTTTTTTACTGGTATTATTTCTAGACAAAATTTTCCAGATATTATGTGGGAACATAAGATTTATGGTGTTACTCAACAAATACATTCAACCAAAAATATCGAATTATCAATGATTTATACAAATTCTTTAAAAGATAAGACTTTATCAAACTCTAATAATGCTAATTTGACTTCAAATCTTACCTTGAATACAACTTTTGAGCCAGTAGTAACAATATTAGAAAAAAATCGAATCCAAGAATATTCAGATTATTTTGGAGAAGATTTTGACGAAACATTACTCCAGACAAAAAATGTCCGAGATATCTTAACTGATATGGCTAACCAAACAGGAAAAGAATCAGCCGTTGTTTATATTAATGCCTATCCCGAACAATTACAAATAATTTTATATACCAGATCGGGTCAACCAATTATTAAAACTATTGCCGAAGCTAACCGCCAAAAACTTATGGAAGTTGTACTAGAACTACGACTTCAAATTACAGATCCGAATAACCGTTATACTGATAGCTATCTCTCACCAGCACAAAAATTATATGATTGGTTGATCGCACCTATATTAGCAGAATTAAAAGCAGCAAATATTGAGACTTTACTATTTAGTATGGATGAAGGTTTACGAACTTTACCTATTGCTGCATTACATGATGGAGAACAATTTCTCATAGAAAAATACAGTCTCAGTTTAATTCCTAGTGTGAGTTTAATGGATGCTAACTATCGCCCACTTCAAGATACTCAAGTATTAGCAATGGGAGCAAGTGAATTTGTTGAACACAAACCCTTACCAGCAGTACCTGTAGAATTAGAAAACATTGCGCAACGGTTATGGCAGGGTGATATGTTCCTCAATGAAGATTTTACTCTTGATCATCTAGTTATTCAAACAGAGAGTTATTCTTACCCAATTATTCATTTAGCTACTCATGCTGATTTTCTCCCAGGAAAAGCTAGTAATTCTTACATTCAATTGTGGGGAACTGAACAAATAAAGTTAGACAAAATGAGAGAACTTGGTTGGAATGAATCTACTGTTGAACTGTTAGTATTATCAGCTTGTCGTACTGCCTTGGGTGATAGAAATGCTGAATTAGGGTTCGCAGGGTTAGCGGTAGCAGCAGGAGTGAAGTCAGTGTTAGCTAGTGTATGGTATGTGAGTGATGAGGGTACATTGGGGTTGATGACGGAGTTTTATAGTCATTTGAATGATACAAAGATTAAGGCAGAAGCGTTGAGACGAGCACAGTTCGCAATGTTACGAGGGAAAGTGGTTATTGCAGAAGGAGAGTTAAGGGGAAGTGGAGTGCATAGGGTAGTGGTGTTACCGTCGGCGTTAGCAAATCTGGAGAATGATAATTTATCTCATCCTTATTATTGGGCAGGGTTTACTATGGTTGGTAGTCCCTGGTAATTCAAACAAAAACAAGCCCAAAACATATGAAATACGCTGTAAATCCTCAGCAACTTGTTCCTTGCACACTTCCCATATTCCCCATCTCCCTATCTCCCCATCTCCCCTTAAATAGATCCCAAATTGGTTCTATATCTCATCCAAAATTGGTAAGGCTACAAAAAAAGTGCTACCTTCTCCTAAAGTGCTTTCTGCCCAAATTTTGCCTTGATGTTGTTGGACAATACTGCGACAAATGGCTAAACCTAAACCTGTGCCTCCCTTCTGGCGAGAGTCAGAAGCATCAACTTGTTGAAAGCGACCAAAAATACTTTCTATCTGATCGGCAGGAATACCTCGCCCTTGGTCTTTAACTGCAATCAAAACTTGATAACTATATAAGCATTTTGTTTTAACTGTTGAAGTGAAGTTATCGGAGCTAATAGTATGGTTTCTATTTATAACTTGTTTGCTAGCAGTCAACCAGACTGTTGTTCCTTTTGGGGAATATTTGATGGCATTACTAAGTAAGTTAGTTAAGGTTTGAATTAATTTGTCGGGGCATCCCCAAAACTTAGTATCGACTGTTCTTACTGACAAATTAACTCCTGCTTTCTCTGCAATAGGTTGCATTTCATTTGCTGTCTGGAGCATTAGTTCAGCAATGTTACAAGTTTGTTTAACTATTTTTACTTGCTGGGAGTGAAGACGTTCTAAATCTAGAATATCGTTGATTAACCGTACTAAACGATCTGTGTTAGTAACAGCAATATTTAGCATCTTGTTACCTCTTTCTGGTGCTTGATTAAGTAATCCACTTTTCAATAAAGCTAAAGCACCTTGAATAGAAGTAAGAGGAGTGCGTAACTCGTGACTCACCACGGAAATAAATTCGTCTTTCATCTGTTCGACTGCTTGACGTTCTGTGATATCTTTAAATGTCACAACTGCACCAATAATTTTTCCCTGTTCTAAAATAGGTGTGCTTACATATTCTACGGGAAAATGTGACCCATCTCGTCGCCCAAAAAATTCATCAGTAACTTGACAAACTATTCCTTTTTTTAAAGTTGTTGTAACTTGACTATCTGAGTTATTTTTTTGTGCTGAAATTTTGTAAATTTTGTTGTTAGCTTTATTCCCAGAAATTATCAAACTCCAGTCACTATTTACCAGTTCTTTAATTGTATAACCAGTCATTCTTGCTGCTGCTGGATTAGCAAAAGAGATTTTTCCCAATATATCTATTCCACAAATCCCTTCTCCGGCTGAGTTTAATATTAATTGATGTTGGTAACGAAGCTGTTCAAAAGATTTTTCTATCTGCTTACGATCGCTTATATCCCGAGCAATAGTTGAGACTCCTATAATATTACCTTCAGTATCTTTGATTGGAGATATTGTTAAAGCTACATCTATATGTTTACCATCTTTTCTAATATGTACAGTTTCATAATTATCTATACTAGCTCCTGCCCTAATATTTGCTAAAATTTGGGAAATTTCATTTGGTCTTTCTGGCACAGCTAACATAGACATCAAACGGCCTTTTACTTCAGAAATAGAGTAACCATAAATTGCTTCTGCTCCTGAATTCCAACTATAAATAATTCCTTCTAAAGTATTACCAATAACTGCATCATTAGAGGATTCTACTATAGAAGCTAATCTAATCATCACTTTTTCTGTTTGTTTTTGCTCTGTAATATCACGCCCCAAAACAACAATTCCATTACGTTTTCCATCTTCATAAAATAACGGTACTTTAATTACGTCATAAATTTTGACACTGCCATCTCGTTTGGGAATTATTTCTTCGCCTCTAGACAAAGTTCTTTTCTTCCATGCTTCTCTATCACTATGATGACAAGATAAAAAAGCTTCTCGATAAAAACTACTAATTTCTCCCAATTCTATATCTGATTTACCACGATAATCTACTTTTTCTATTTCAAATAATTCCAGCATTGATTGATTAGCTTCTAGCCATTGACCCTTCCCATCTTTAAAGCAGACAATATCTGGCATAGCGTTAATCAAAGTTCGGAGTTGTAAAGATGTTTTTTGATATTTTTCTACTAGTTCTTGTAGTGCTTTTTCTGCTCTTTTACGTTCCCTAATTTCTGCTTTTAATAGAGCATTAGCATTTTTTAAAGATTCTATTAAATTGGTTTTATTGTTAGTTACACTTTGCATTTTTTTTTATCCTATTTAATTGTTTTTACAGTTAATTAGTTGCATAATCAAACACTGATACTACGTTTAATTCGATTAATAACACGAGTAATTAAATCAGAATATTTAAATGGTTTACAGATATAATCATCTGCACCAGCAGTAAAAACTTGATGACAAATAATAGGGTTGTAATGAGCTGTCAAAAATATCACAGGCAGCCAATTCCAATGTGGATCGTTACGAATAACTTGGCACAAATCAATTCCATTAAAATATGGCATTTCTATGTCTAAAATTAATAAATCTGGCACTTTATTTTCCAAGGTTTTCCAGAAATATCGCTCATCACTCAGGGTTACAACTTTAATTCCCCATTGCGTTAGTATCTGTTCGATGGTCTCCAAAATTTGCAGGTCGTCATCTACAATCATCACAGTTGCTAAAGTCTGATTTTTTCGCCAGATATCTAATACTATATCTATAACTTGAGCTGCTGGTAATGGTTTTTTTAGATATGCTGATGCTCCTAGTTTAGCAATTTTTACGCGATCGTTCAATTCACCTTTAGTATTAAGTACAACTACAGGTAAGGATGGTATCTGACTTGAAATTTTGGCTAATATTTTCTCTGAATTAGCAGCAACTTCAAGGTCAAGTAAAACTACATTAGGAGAGAATGATAAATCTGGCAAACTATAGTTTAAATCCTGATTAATATAAGCATCTATATCTGTGGTTATTAAAACATCTGAAGCCAGCTTAAATTGTATTTTTTTTGTGACAGCATCCTCAACTAATTGTTTTGCGAATAAACTATCTTTGTCTAGTATTAATAATAATTTACATTCTGGAACTATAGGAATAGAATATTGACGATCGAGATATTTTATCTGTTGATTATCACTTTTTTCTTTGTCGATATTACTATGCTGTTCTATCTTGTTGCATAGACTTTTCACTAATTTAGATAGATTAAATATTTCGTCAGAATTAAGAGTTTTTTCTGCTGCCAATAAAGTTTCTATTTCTCTAGCTAAATCTGAGCTATCTACTAAACCAAATGTACCTAGAGAACCTGCTAATTTATGAGCTTCTTGTTGTGCTTTTTTTTGTAAATCAATCTCTAATATTTCATTTTTTCCAGCTACTACTACTTGTTCTAATACACCAATCCGCTCATTAATGCTTCCTTGAAATCTATCCCATATTTTACTGATGGAATCTTGTAGTTTTTGTTGAGATTCCTGATATTTTTGAGACTTTTCTTTATCTTTTTCTTTTGAATTTAATACCTTGCCGCATAAACAGTGTTTACAATTGGTTGGAGTTTGAGTCCCCATCCACTTTTTACTCTCTTGGTCAGCGTTCCCTCTCTTGGTCAGCGTTCCCTCTCTTGGTCGGCGTTCCCATGGCGAGGAGACCTCGCCGGGTTCCGACCGCTTGCGACTGTCGTCGTCGCCGGGTCTGACCGCTTGCGTCTGTCGCCGACGCGGGGTCGCACCGCTTCTTCCTTCTTCCTTCTTTCTTCCTTCTTCAACTTGTTTTAACCGATAACCTAAACCATAAACAGTTTCGATTAAATCACTAGGCGCGCCCACTGCTTTTAATTTATGTCTTAAACCTTTAATATGCGCTCTAACTGTATCTTCTGTAGGTGTGTCTTCAAAACTCCAAACTTTATCTAAAATTGCACTACAACTAAAAACTCTTTGGTTATTGTGCATAAAAAGATTTAGAATTTCATATTCCTTAGGAGTAAGATTTAACTGTTTGTTATTGTAAGTAACTTCACAATTTTCAGGATTTAAACATAAATTACCCCATTTTTTGATGGGAGAAGCAGACTCATTTCCCCGCCTTAATAATGCTCTAATTCTGGCTAAAAGCTCTTCTAAATTAAATGGTTTAACGACATAATCATCAGCTCCAGCATTTAAACCTTTTACTTTATCTTGATTGTTATTACGAGCGGTTAAAAGTAAAATAGGAATATTTTGATTAATATAACGTAACTTCTGACATAAAGTAATACCATCTAATTTGGGCAGCATTACATCTAATAAAATTAAATCATAATCATAGGCTTGAGCTTGCTCCCAACCTACTTGACCATCTGTGGCTATATCAACTACAAAAAGTTGTTCAGTTAAGGCATCAGCTAAAGTTTCGGCAATAAATTGATCGTCTTCTACAACTAGAATTTTCATTGATAAAGGTCGGTAATGGGTAATGAGTAATTGACAATGGCTCAAATAGTGGTTGCAGGTTTGTAGATGAGAAAAATTGACCTAACAATTAATACTTAATTCTAGGAACTACAGCTTTGTAGAACTTTATTTAGCTACTTACTGATACTGACTATTTATGTTTGATTATCTGAGTTACAATATACTATTCAACCGGACATGATATAACTGTGCGTTTTCTGATTAAGAAATTTCCCACCCACACCAAAAATAATGTGAGTGGGGAAAATATATCTACATCACAGAAACAACTTCAACAATTTCAGGAATTTCTTCCCTAAGTTTGCGCTCAATACCCATTTTGAGAGTCATGGTAGAACTAGGACAAGAACCACAAGCTCCCATTAGTCTAAGATTTACTATCGGACCTTCAATTTCTACTAATTCCACGTTACCACCATCTGCAACGAGATAGGGACGTAATTCATCTAATACATTTTCCACATTTTCCGGGGTTAATGCTTTAGCCATTTTTTCTCCTTGTTTTGTTGAATTTATAATATTTAGAACTATGGTTGTCCTAAATTAATCTTAGCTGAATTAACATCAAAATAGACCAAAAGCTCAGATTGTTTCTACACAACTGCTGGTTCTAGCAATTTGATATTAGAGTAGTTAAATTCGGTTGTTGTTACTTGACCTTTTTCTGTAGAATTGACTACCTGACGAGTCATTATGTAGTAACTGCCAATTTTTTCATAACTGTCCTCAAACTCTAGTTCTCTGATGATTTCATTGGTTTGAGGGTTGCGGAAAATGGCGTTATAGTGAGTAGCAATAAAACCTTCTCCTGTATCCAAGCTTTTGTGAGTATTAATTACGAAAGCCATTCGGCCCATTACCCGACTAACTAGACAAATTTCCCGATCTCTAACCTTGTAATTTGACCCCATCGCATCACCTTCGACAAGAATTTCAACTGCACCAGTTTCATCCTGATCGCCTAGACTGAAGTTATTTTTACCATGGGATGCTTCAAAGGATGAACGTTTGCGGTGAGTAACTACGTCCCGCAATTGAGTATAAACGCTTTGTTGTACTTCCTCGTCTGAGATACCTGTGACTTCTACACTGAAGTCTGCTTTTATCGAAATTTGGCCATTGTACAGTTCTGACCCTTGTTTTAGTTCAATATCGGCACTATAACCGGGAAAATTAGAGTCCCAAGTGTAGCGATGTTCGTAGGCAGCTTTAAATAAATCACGAGCATTTTGTTCTGTCATAGAAACCTCTTTTTCTCAAAATTGTTTTGCATTATTTTACCATAAAAGAGTCCTTTTGAAATTTATTAGCACTGTGTTCAACTCATCTCAATAATTAGGTAATCAAAAACAGTCTCTCAGGTATATCGATACTTACGATTGTATAAAAAGTATAAAAAAATACCATTTTTAGGAAAAAATTTATTGTAAATACTTTAGCTATAAACAGCAATTAATATAGCTCGATTATGCCACTTATTTTTAGCATAATTAAGTACAAGTATAATAAAAGTTTGCCAGCTAACTAAGTAACTAAATAACTTCTGATGTACCTAATTTTTATTTCATCAAAAAAAAATTATAATTCTTAAATATTATTGCCAAAATGAGGAATAGCGGTAATTTGTAATTGCTACTCAATAAAAAATATGGTATAATTATTAAATAGAGTTATTGCATTAGCACCCCATTTACAGGTAGAAAAAAACGGCGGTACTATTAACATGAACCAAGACCTTTCTAGCCACGGCTATCAAATTATTAGAGAAATAGAACGTCACCAAAACGAAGGAGAAGTGACATATCAGGGACTAGCTCTCAAACAAGACCAAGAGGTGGTCATTAAAGAATTTCGTTTTGCAGATAGTGATGCAAATTGGGCAGGGTTTGAAGCTTACGAACGAGAAGTAGAAATTCTCAAACAACTACAACATCCTCGTATTCCCAATTATGTAGACTCTTTAGAAACCACCGAAGGATTTTGCTTAATTACAAAATATCAAAAAGGCAATTCTTTAGCAGAAAGAAGAAGTTTTACTCCCGAACAAATCAAGCAAATTGCGATTTCAACTTTAGAAATTTTAGTTTATTTACAAAAGCAAACTCCACCAATTATTCACGGTAATATCAAACCAGAAAATATATTAGTTGATACCCACTCCCATGGTGAAAGATTCCCTATTGCACATTTAATTAATTTTGGTTCTGCACGCATAGGAAGAGAAGATATTTTAAGTGATGCTATAAGTGGTACTCCAGGGTTTATGTCACCAGAACAAGAATTAAATGGTACTGTTACTATAAATTCTGACTTATATAGTTTAGGCGCAACCTTGATCTGTTTGCTAACAGGTACTCCTAGTACAGAGGTCAAAAACTTAATAGACCGCAACTATAGTTTTAATGTCAAAAAATTAATGCCACAACTGAGTACATTATTCACAATGTGGCTAGAAAAAATGCTGTCTCCCAATAGCAAAGACCGTTTTGAAAATGCAGCAGCAGCTTTAGCCGCACTCAAACCAATTCCCATGTTTGGTGATGCTGCTAATTTTAAGAATGTGACGATGGCAATGAAACCTGTAAAAACATCTGCTATATTTGGAATGGCTAGTATTACAGCTGTTGCTATATTAGCTACTAGTTTAACAGTGTTTCGACAGCAACAACAACAAACTAATTTCTCGAAAACACAAAGACCTCAACAGGAAATTGTCACCAAAAAAATCTCAGGTAAGAGTGCAGTTGAGCAATTACAAACAACTGGAGAATGCCAAGGTTGTAACCTTCGTGGTGCTGACTTGGCAGCTATCAAAATTGAAGATGCTTATTTGCGAGAAGCAGATTTATTCAAAGCTAATTTGAGAGGTATCGAACTCAGGGAAGCTAGATTGCAAAATGCCAACCTCAAAGGTGCACAAATGCAAGGAGCAAACCTAGTTAAAGCTAAACTACAGCAAGCTAATTTGTCTAACGCTCGTTTAGAGGGAGCAAATTTGATGAGTTCTAATTTGCAAAATACCAAATTGGAAAAAGCTTTCCTTCGTGGAGCAACTTTAATGAGGGCAGTATTAGAAAATGCTAATTTACGACGAGCTAATTTATCTGGTGCAAATTTGATGAATTCTAATTTGCAAGCTGCTAATTTGCAAGGTGCTAGTCTTAAAGATGCTAAACTCACTAAAGCGAATTTCAAAGGAGCGAATTTAAGAGGAGCGAATTTAGGTGGGGCAATGATGAGTCGTGCTAATCTCCGAGGTGTAGATCTCAAGGGGGCAGTCTTAAAAGATGCTGATCTCAGGAGAGCAGACTTAGTAGGAGCAAATTTGACTGGTGCTAAGTTAATGGGTGTTGACCTCAAGGGAGCTAAACTCAAGGGAGCTAACCTGAAAAATGCCAATTTACAAGGAGCAAATATCGAAAATGCTAATCTGCAAGGGGCAAATTTGCAAGGGGCAATTATGCCTGATGGTAGTTTGAATGAGTAGTTGAATAATTCAGAACTTACGCATAACCACCACATATAGCAAAATTTGTAGGGTGCGTTAGACGGCTAAAATCTAGATTGCGGGTGGTATTTAACAATCCGTCGTAACGCACCATTTTAGATACGGCTAAAATCTAGTGGCGCGTCAAGCTTAAAATGGTGTATTAGCTTCATAGGCAAGAAGTTATCATCACAGACCATCAGGCGATCGCTAAAAATTGACAGTCAGAAACAGGTGTATTGTAACTTCTGCTGCTTGTTCGGCAAATGTTTTAGTTAGAGCTTCCCCAATTCCATTACTGCCACCAGTGATTAAAATATGTTTGTCTTTTAAGTCTTAATAGATGGGATTCATTTTGTTTTATCCTAATTTTAATTCGTAGTATTTAAAGGAAGCAATAAGCGTAGGTTGGGTTGAGGTAGGAAACCCAACAACAATAACTAAAATTGTGCCCTGCGACAGATTTTTAAATAGCTGTCACCACGAGTGATTTTTGCTGTCTAACGCATCCTACTGGAATGACTTACTCAGGCAATTAATTAGTTATAATAAATCTTTTGTTTGTAGTTGGACTTTAGTCCCTCAAATATTTAATAGACATCTCCAGAAAATAAACTTGCTCTTTATTGAGTATAAGCAAGAGAAGTAAAAGTTACTCACAAAATCATTTCCCGCAGTTTTTTCCTAAAAATATCTTCCCTGTTCCCTACTTTTGCAAAAAGTTTATATCTTTTTTGGAGATATCTAAATATAGCAGTACGTTTTTTTAGTTAGTACAATAAGTTTAGACTATTTGCGCAGCATTACTGTATAAAAAGAAAATAGAGGGAATATCCTAACATTAATTTAGGGCTAGAGCAAAACTACTAACCAT
>NZ_JAAHGB010000046.1:0-57933 GCF_010672695.1 Okeania sp. SIO1H4 | reverse complement strand
AATCTGGATTATCTCTTAGTTGAGGAATTGGCATCACCAAAGGGCAAGCGTTAACTGGACAACGATTTTCTGACCACCACGAAAACCGCTCTCCTAACCTATAGTTGTACTGCCGACGCAACAATTCTAACCACATTTCTATTGTGGCTATTTGTTCTTTGTTGGGTAATAGCTTGTACTGGTAGGCGGTTCGCATATTTACTTTGATTTGGTGTATGCTTTTATTATATAGTAATGAGCGCTGGTATATTTACAAAATTATTAATTATTAATTGTCGAACATATTCATCAATTTTTTGTAGGTGCTAAACAAGTATACATATTATTCTTTGATCCAACTACTGGTTTAACTTGAACAATATATTTATTAATCACCTTTTCTACTTCAATTTTTACATAATTAGACATTAAAGATAACCATCCATCAATATCAATATGCATCCACTTTTTACTAGCCTTATTATCAACAGCAAACTCAAGCAAGCGACTCATATTTGCTGAACCTGCTGTTTCACTAACTTCTTTCATCATAGAGTAAGTCAAGCTGTAAAAAGGTTCGGAACCTTGTTGAAAATATGTTTCCCACCCACTCCAATCTAAGTCCTTACGAGTTAACACTTTCTCAGCAAAAACAGTAGCCAGACCCTCTACATAACAATCAAGTAATTGCGCATTTAATAAGTGAAAAATTTCATGACTTAACTGTCCGTGAAAAGCATATTCAGAGGGTTTACGACTTAAATAGATAGTAAACTCACCTTGATTTGCATTATCAAGTGAAGCTAAAGGAGTTGTATGTAAGCGTAAATTTACTTTTTTTACTGCTATTCTTGGCTCGCCGTAGAGTTGTTGACTATAATTAAATACTGATTGAACAAAAGAAGAAATACTAACATTATTTAAACTATCATCTAAGGCATTAACTTCAGGTGATGAAATAAATTGAGCGGAAACTTTCTGCCGTTTTAAATTAGGAATGTAGAGAAAAATCAGCAATGAAATAAATATAGTGAATAATAGCTTAGGTCTGATAAACTTTAGCATAATTTGTATCAAAATCAACACGGATTACATTTTTTATTTCGCTAATTAATATTGATATTGATGAAATCAAAAAAATCTATGACTATTTCCCAAAAACAAGCGTTCAATAGAGAAATAGCCCATAAAAAAACTCAACTCGATATCGCTTATTCTATATCTCAGAAGTACGGGGTGTTAACAAGAAAAGCTCTAATGTGCCATTAACCTTAATTTTGTAAACTTCTTCAGCTTTAAACTTCTTTTCAATGCCAGACAGTAGGGTTGGTGATGGATTAGCATATGCTAACCAGATGCGCGATCTAGTTTTTGGTAAACTTTCCAGCCAACTTTCTACAGCTTGGGGATTATCTTCAGGTTCGTCTATTCTTACCTCAATAGTTGCAGAACCCCTATAGTAATGATTTAATGCTCTGGGACGTGACTGATTAGCTTTCCAAACAATTACGTCCCCAGACTGCTCGTTGGTTTGAATAAGTTGGACAAAACCCCGCCAATCTTCTCGATCCTTTACTGTATAGTAACGCTTCAAACCCCCACCAATAGCAACAAAATATATCAGAGCGATCGCCACTACCGGGATTCGCCACCGACGCCAAACCCCCATAAACCCTGCTGCCAAAAGGATAAAAAGATAGGGGGCAGTAAACAGAAGGTAACGATCTACCCAGAGAGAACGGGAAATTTGAGAAACTAAAAATATTGGAATTAAAGGTAAAAATCCCCAGGCAGCTGCCCAACCAAGTTTATGTGAATTTCGTTTCTCAAAAAAGGCTAAACCTATTAAACTAGCTACCATTACGGAGTAGAGATTATAAAACCAGAAAATTACCGTTGAATTAGGTCTGCCAAATGACCAAGCAGTAAAACGTCCAGGTTGTAGTAGTACATTAATTATAGTGGGGACAGATTTTAAATTAGATTTTACATTTTCTACACTTGGGTCTACTGTTCCTCTGAATCCACCCATAAATCGAGCCGAACGAATAGCTAAATCAATTATAAGGGGAGACCATAATACAATAATAACAATCAATCCAGTAATAAAACTCAATAATACACGCTTTTGCTTACGAAACTTCCAACCAAATAAAACTATGTCTGGTAGTAATAAGAGTAAATTTAGTGGTGTAGAACGAATAGCTAAATATCGAGCTATTGCCCAAAAACTGATAGAAAACTTATTGGGAGATTCTAAAGCAAAAGTTAAAGCCAGAGTACCAACTAATCCAAAAAAAGTGCTCACCCCATACATCCGCACCTCTTGAGCATGATGAATAAACAAAGGAGACACAGCCATAAGTAGAGCAGAAATTAAACCTACAGGTTTACTTGCCAAACGACAACCAAGTTGATAAATTAAGAAAACGCTACCTATAGTACAAATAACGCATAACCCGCGCAGCCAACTATCGCTATAGCCAAATACCATCCAACCTTTGAGGAGAATGAGATGAGTACGGCCTCTCCACAAGAGATCTAAAATATCTCTTTTTGCTCGATCTACACTGATGAGTTCATCTATCCAAAGACTTTCTGTGCCTAGTTGATAGAGATATAATCCAGTAGCTAATAATAGGATTAAAGTAATAGGAAATATCTGCCAAAATAAATCGGACTTTGCTTGATTTTTTGTAAAAGACCAAATTTTTTCTTTCATAGTAGATCCACCACAAAATTATCGGAAATTTAGGAAAATATAGATGATTTTGTTCGGCGCTGGTGAATCAAGCCATGAAATCCAAGTTGGTACTACAAGAAACTGGGTTTATTGGAGAAAGATGTCAGTATGATAAGGCATCTAAATATAAACCAGGTTTATACACTTAAAAAAAATCATAGCTCAAATCACCAACACCTTTTGTTCAATAAACATCTGCATAAAATAAAATGGCCCTTTATTTGGCATTAACTATAGTTGTAAAATTCGCTCACAAAACCATTTTTAGTTCATTTTTAATGCAAATATATTATTTATTCCTGTTTAATATTCCCTGTTCTTTACTTGGTAAAAAAGTCTATATTTTTTTTCAATAGATGTCTAATATTTTAATTAAGGGTTGTGACAAAAAGGTGCATCAAATCTTTTTCTCTATAAAACTGTTCATTAGTAAATTCCCAGTGTTTTTCCAGTTTTAACTGATCCCCAAAAGTCTTTTCAAACAAGGTTCGGTCGAAATCACCTGAGCAAACTAACCACAGTCTTTCTATTGGTAATAGATTGGATAACTCTACCTCTAAATCAGTTTTGTTCACCTTCGGAATAGAACAAATTTCTGGATTACGAGAAATAGGTGCAGTACCATGATAGTAATGAGTTAGTGCAGTAGTCATTTTTTCAGAATCTATAGATAAAACTATTTTATCCCCTGGTTTTTCTGTCGCACTAATTACTTGTGCAACACCACGCCAATCTTGGCGATCCTGAACTGTGTAGTAACGTACTAAACCATTACTAACAGCGATGAGATATATAATTGCTACTACAATAGCTACTGTACGCTGCAAATTCCACACTCTCATAAAACCAGCAGCAAGTAAAATCAGAATGTAAGGACATAAGAATAATAAGTAACGGTCTATCCATAATCTCTGAGAAACTAAAAATATCATAGTTGCAGGAATAAAAGCCCAAGCTGCAATCCAAAGAAGTTTTCCTGAACGATGCTTTTTAATCAACCCAAAGCTTAATAAAAATAGTAAGATGATTGTGTAAGCTTGATAAAATAAGCTGATTGCTTTTGATGTTGAAGGGAATGGAAAAGCTGTAAAATGCCTCAACTTACGTATTACTTCTACTAGACTGGGAAATGCGTGTGCAGCAGAAGATGTCTCAACCTTGGCAGTTATGTTTACAGCTCCCTTCAAGAAACCTATAGTACCTGAAACTAATGCCCATAATGAGGGAAACCATAAAAAGAACCCTACTAACGCCCATTTTCCAAAACGTAATAATACATCACGTTGTTTGCGAAACTTCCAACAAAATATGAGAATATCTGGTAATAGTAAGGTGGCATTCAGTGGGGCAGTCATGTTCATTAATACTCGTGTGCCAGCCCACCAAGCTATTGAATAGTTAGTAGGATTCTCCAGTGCATAAACTAAAGCAAGGGAACCACCAATAGCTAAACAAGTACCCAGTGAGTACATACGCACCATTTGGGCAAAATTAATGAAAAGTGGTGAAAGTGCCAGCAATAGAGCTGCTATTAGACCTACTGCTTCTCCAGCTACACGACGACCAAGTTGATAAATTAAAAATACATTAGCTAATCCAAACACAACAGATAAGCTGCGTAACCAACTATCGCTAGTACCAAATAACATCCAAAACTTTAGGAGGATGTAGTAGATTGGGCGTATCCCAAATAAAGAGATATTACCTTTAGCATCATTAATACTGTAAAGTTCCTCATTCCACATACTCTCTGTGCCAAGTTGATAGAGATATAATCCAGTAGCTAGTAATAGAATTAAAGCAATTGGCATCCATTGTTGCCAGTAAAATTTTTCTTTGTGAGTAGTTGTATTCATAGCATTTATTAAGGATTAACTAACTTATGGACTATAATAATTCCAGGTCATTTTACTACGGCGGTAATGATTTTGAGACCATAATCGAGGGCGATTCGGATTTGGATTTGGTTCGGGGTTACTGTAAATGTGCAACTGATTTCCGTTGAGAACAATCAATTCCTCTCGCCAGTCTCCAGACACATCTGCTACATAGAGGCGATCAGCCTTTTCTTTAAACCTGTGAAGAAATTTCCCAGTCAAAGGATCGAAAATTGCCACATCTCCTGATTCATGGCGCTCTTTGGCAGCAGCTAACTGTTTCTCTTCTCCTATCCAATCTATGGTAAATATAACTTCCACTCCCTTGACTGTCCAATCTCTAGGGGCAACATTGTCCATTTTATACTTGGCAATGAGCTGACCCTGGGCATCAAACACAAAAGGTTTCTGATGTTCAGGATAACGACTGCGAGACCATATTTCTAACCCCGGTCGATTGGGGTCAAAGTCACCAATAGCACCATTTTGAGGTTCTTTGTTTTTGTAATCAGTTTCCCAAATTAAGCGATCGCTGTTAAATAGAAAAACTCGATTACCACCACCCTCTTCCAAAGCTACTACCTCTAATCCAGGAATGTCTGGTCGGACATCAGCAACAAATATGGCATCAATATGACCTTTCAAGGAAATTTGAATTAGTATCTCTCCATCTGGTGAAATCAGGGTACCACCCAAAACTTCATCTTTCCCATCTGCATTCAAGTCTGCTACTCGTGCCCCATTATGAGCACTGGCCACAAAATCATCTCTCGTCCATAGAGGTTGGGGGTCTTCTTTTTTCAGCAAGTCATCTATTGCATAGGCAGCTAAAAAGACTCCCGTGCGATACCCTTCTGAGTTAGTGGTTTGCAGTAATAAATCCCTATCACCTTGCCCACGGAAATTAGTAATTACTAAGTGTTCCCATCTTTCTGTTCCTGCTGGTGATTTCAGAGTGATAGTTTTCTTAGTTTTTCCACTTTCACCCTCAACAATATGAAGAGTGTTATCTTTAGTTAAAAATAATACTTCTGTTTTACTATCTCCATCTACATCACCTGCTTGTACTCCAGGTCCGTGCCATCCAGGTAATCCATTCTTCTCTGATTTTTTGGCAACTTGAATATCGATTTGTTTTGCCCAAAGTTTTTGTCCATTTCCTTGATAAACTACAAGATGACCAGGTTTAGTGACGATTAAATCTTTCTGACCATCATCATTCACATCTGATGTAATTAGTCCACCTATTCCTTCGTCTTCAGCAGGTAAATCTAATTCTATGCTCTGAGGTTTAATCGAAGAATAGGGTAAACTTGATAATTGACTGCATCCACTACTCAGAAACAATAGAAAAAATAAGAATATGTCAACTCTAAATTTCAAGAAATTTCTTTTGATCAAGTAAGTATTCATAATTGATTTTATTGATTTTTTAGTATCTATAACTATCGCTCTAGGGTTTGCTGATTAAACTATCCGCGGAAAAAGTTAGCATTTTCAGTAGACAAGATTCGATCTCTTCACCCCTCTCCGCACTCCCACACTCCCACTCTAGTTTCTTTTCACCAATCCCTATCTATACTATACCTGAAAAATTGCTTGGGAACCATCAAAAAAACAATAGCCACTATACTTATAGTCATTATTCCTATGGCTATACCAGGGTTTAATCCATACAAAATCAGAGATGGCACCCCCGCAAGTAATAAGCTAATTGTTGCAATTAAACACAAATATCGACCTATTTTATATCCCATGTAAGCCATTAAACCCAAACCAGAAATCGCTAAGACAACTTCACTTAATAAAGTAGCAATCGCTGCACCCACTGCTTGTAGATGAGGAATCAAAATTGCATTAGCAGCAATATTTACGATTACCGTTACTAGCAATAATTTTAGTAAAGATTTTTCCCTTCTTGTAGTCTGTAAAAAAGTTTCTACCAAAGTGCCAAACATTTTAATGCTTAGACTGGGAAGTAGGATTGCTAGAGAATTAATAGCAGGATAGAAAGCTTCCCCATAAATGATACCAACAATGATAGTTTGACAAAATCCAGCAACAACAATTGTTGGTAAAACTATAGTTAGTAGAAGCTTGGTTGATTTATAAGTTTCTATTGGCAGATTATCAGGGTTTGTAGTAAAGCATTTGGTAAATCTGGTGAAACCGACATAAAAGATTACACGAGGTAAGGCAGAAAATATTTCTATTGTCCGGTAACTAACACTGTAAAATCCTGTTTGTTCTGGAGTAGTTAACCCCTTAAGCATTACTAAGTCGATTTGATAGTATAAAATCCAGAGAACTCCAGATATGGCAAAAGGGTAAGCCATCTTCAGGGTTTCCCAGAGATTGCTAAAATTAATGGGAGACCAAATAGATATTTTTTTGCTCAGGTAATAAAGTAGTACTAGGATGTCGAGGGTACGGAATACTACTACAGTTGCTAACACCAATACCAAGTTCTCAGACCAAAATAATACCCCACTTGCAAATAATACTACGAAAAATCGCTCTATAGCAACAGAAATGCTCTCACCACGAAAGTCTCCTAAACCTCGTAATACAGCCCGCAGAGTTTGTTTAGCACTACGACAGACTTCAGAAAAGACAGCTAAGTAGCAAACTATTAGACCATTTCCCTCAAAACCTAGTAATTGTGCAATAGGCACCAGAACTAAAAGAATGGGTAAAGAATTCAATCCTTCGAGTAAAAGAAATCTGATAGTAAATTTAGGAGCTTCTAATGGATTTGCAGCTACTTCACGATTAATTAGGGTAGGAAATCCAAATTGAATAAATAGGGAAAGAATTGCTGCTAGAGCAACTGCTCCTGCAAAAACCCCATACTCTTGAGGTCCTAGAACTCGGGCTAGGATTATATAAAAAATGAAAGTAAGAGCTAGAGTTGCTTCACCTAGAAAGGCGTATATATAGGAGAAGTCGATTCGAGAGAGTAGAGCTTTCATAATTTAATGGGATACCCACAAGAAGAGTTAGAAGAAGACAAGAAAACTTTTTGAGAGTAACATCAGTTTAAATAATTCATTAATCCTATAGAATATCCTTGACAAAAAGGTAAAGATTAGAGTCTTTTTGCAGGTCTCCATAATAGTTGAATATATCTGAAAAACGTTCAAAGATATGACTTTATCGAGGAATAATAATATTGGGATGCGCATCTATAATAATTTGAAGCAAAGTTGTACCTGAGCGTGGACAACCTACGATAAAGAATGGTGTTTCTAGAGTTCGCGAAATTATCTTTTCTGTCATCATCTTAGAATTGTTTTTGTCAGGAATGCCCAATAATTGTTTCTGAGTTATCTCTAAATTCCCGTATTATTTTAACCAAGGATAGATACCAAATTCCCTACTTTTATACAATAGGATAACAGAGAGATCATAATTGATTAAATATTAATACTGGGATTACATAAAAACTGGGTTAAAAATGAAACATTATAATAAATCCGCATAAATTGTAGCTAGGCGCTGTACTGAATTCGATATATCATAATTTTGGCAAACTTCCCAAGCTTTGTCTCCCATCATTTGGACTAACTCCATATCTTTTAGTAACTCAATGATTTTTTCAGCTAACATCTCACTATTTTTGAAAGGTACGATAAATCCTGTCTCCCAATCACTAATCACATCTGGAATTCCTGGAGCAGGAGTTCCCACTACTGGCTTTTTCATATTCACTGCTTCTAAGAGAGTTAAAGGAAATCCTTCCCAAAGTGAAGGCATAGCTATAACATCTGATAAAGTTAGTAAAGCAGGGACATCTTTACGAAACCCAGTAAAAATTACTTGTTTACTAATTCCTTCTTGTTCAGCATAAGACTGAAGCATTGACATATCTGGTCCATCACCAACTATTAAAAAGCGAGTTTTCGGGAAGTCTCTTAAGATAGAAGATGCAGCTTTGAGAAGATAAATTTGACCTTTTTGTGTATCTAAGCGACCCACTGTGGTAATAACTTGTTCATCTGGTAAAATGCCAAGCTCTTGACGAACTACTTTTATTTGGTCTGGTTTAGGTGCTTGAAACTCAGCTAGTGGCAACCCAATAATTACTGTTTCTAGCTTTTTTGGTTGAATTTTGCGCTGGGAAATCATAAATTCTCGCACAGGTTCGGAAACTGCGATTCCCTTAGTTGTTAAAGGAGATAAAAGTGTATCAGCTATAGTTTGATATAAAGGTTGATTAGGAAAAACAGCGTGTTCATGTACTATATTAGGAATTCCTGTTAACCAACTTGCTAAACGACCAAAATTTGCTGCACCATAACCGTGCAAATGTAAAATATTAGGCTTTTCCTGCTTGATAAGTTTGAGTAAACTGGTTAAAGTCGTTGGATCAAATTTTCCTTTACTCAAAAAATAGATTGGTGTTCCCTGTTTCTCAAATATTTCACCTGATATTTCAGGAGAACGAAGACTGCAAACACAAAACTGAAACTTCTCAGGAGCGAAATGAGGTATCCACCTTTCAATGACTCTGGTTACTCCATGAATCACTGAACCAGATACACTTAATTTATCAATTATGTGCATAACCCGGATCGGTTTTGGTAAATGTTGTTGAGTCTCTTCCTTCTGTTTAGTTAGATGTAGATGCATAATATTTATTATTTCGACTATTTATTTAAGTTAATAATATATATTTAAAATTAAGCCCCCCCGTTACGCATCCGAGTTATCTTGGCTGGTACACCAACAGCAATAGCATAATCTGGTAAATCTTTAGTTACCACCGCCCCTGCTCCCACTATACATCCTTTACCAATTTTCACCCCATCTAAAACTATTGCCCCCGCTCCCAACCAAACATCATCACTAATCATAACAGCTCCTTTTGAATAAACCCCTTGTTCCATCATCGGAATATCCAAGCAATCTGATATATATCTACCCCCACCTATATAACAGTTGCCAGCAATTAAAACATGAGAGCCAATAAAAATTCCATTACCTGAAGAGATAATAGTATTACAACCAATATCTGTTTTTTTTCCAATGACAACTGCTCCAGTTTTTCCCTGAATTACGCAATTTCTAGAAACTATTACATTATCTCCTAAACTAACACCTTCCTCTCCAGCACCACTAGCATCAAGCAAACTATAATCGTCTATTGCTACCCCATCTCCCATAGTAATTTTTCCCGGATGACGTAGCACAATTCCCTTGCCAAATATTGCTCCTTTTCCTACTTTTTTAAACAGGGCGGGGTAAATTTTTTTCCTCAATACATATCCTAATCCACCAGAAATATTGCTCAGTAATAATGTTGCTAATTCATATTGAATTAAATAGCTAATATTATCATCTCCTAATACTTTAGCTTGATAAGTTTTTAATAAAGATGATTCTTTTTGATTAAGCTGTTCTGTTAAAGGAATTTTGTCAATTTTTTTTACTTCTTGAGGAACTGTCATTGTTAATCCTCTAGTTAATTTAATTGAATTTTATTTAGAAAGTGAAAGCCAGCCATTATCTAAATACCATTGAGCTTGTTCTTTTAATCCTTCTTCATCTGAATGAGCAGGCACAAACCCTAATAAATTGCTCATTTTGATTGTATTAAATGAGCGGTCTTTTGTATAAAATGCTAACCTCCTTCTATATATAGGTGGTTCAATTCCTAAAGGCCGACAAATAAATTCTAAAATGTCTCCGAGTGCAAATACAGGAGCTGCGGGGAACTGCAAAAATTTTGCCGAAACCCCATAATATTCACTGATAATATTTACCAGATTTTTAAATGTCATAGCTTCAGGACTACCACAGATAAAAACTTCTCCTACTGCTTGGGGATGAGTTGCAGCTAATATAAAAAAGTTAGTCAAATCGTCAACATGAATAAAATGTAGTAAGTTATTACCATTGCCAATGACTGGGACTCTGCCTTTAGCTACCCATTTAAAAATTTTTAATAGTCTTTTTTCTCCCGGACCATATATTCCCGCTGGTCTAACTACGGTAACTGGTAATCCTTCTTTTTCCCCAAATTTTTTAATCCAAATTTCTCCATCTAATTTAGTTTCTTGATAAATATCTCCTGGTTTCATTGGACAATTTTCATCACCAGGTGGATTTTCTATATGACCATGAATTCCTATAGTAGAAACGTGAACAAAACGTTGAAAATTTGCTTCTTTTAATGCTGCTTTTGCTAATAGTTGAGTGCTTAAAACATGAACGTTATAATAACCAACATCAGCAGATTTTGCTTCCCGAAATGGAGTCACCATGTGAAATATATAGTTAACTCCTTTCACAGCTTCATCAATTAAATTTTGGTCAAAAACATCTCCTTGAAGCCATTTTATTGGCATTCCAGCAAAGGGTTTTAAGTTTGAAGTTTTACGAGCGATCGCTACTACTTCTACCCCTTGTTTAACTAATTTATTTACCAGCACTGAACCTGTAAATCCTGTTGCCCCAGTTATTAAGGCACGAGAGTTTGGTTGCAGTTTATATTTAAAGTCTTCCTCCATATTTTTTTCTTTATTCTAAATCAATTAAAGTTTAATTTTTAGAGAATTTGGCAATTACAGGAGATCCCAATAAACTGGTTAATCCTGTCAATCTAATTGACTGTTCTAATACTGAAGAAATACCCGGAGATTTTAAGGCGCGATGAACTACCATTGGCATAAAAAATTGTGCATAGCGTTCTGTTTGTTTTAAACCTAGAGATTTGAAATAATCTAAAATTTCTGGTTCTTGATAACAGATAAATGGTCTTGTATTACCTTCCAAACCTTTCTTCAATTTAAACAAATAGGGAGCAATGGAATTAATACTTCTTATTGTAGGATAATCTATTATTACTGCTTTTTTAGCCACCCTAGTTAGCTCAGTTAAAAAATTCTGCCATTGAGTTACATGAGCTAGAAATCTATAACTAATAACTACATCAAAAGCATCATTTGGATAGGGTAAGTCTAAAACATTCCCTACTTGAAATGAGCAAAGATTAGCATCTACAAATTTCTTAATTCTTGCCTGACAAATCTCGGCACTACCTAGGACTGTAAGTTGGTAGTTCTTGTTAATCAAAGGTTCTGTTAATTGACCATGACCACCCCCTACATCTAGTATTTTAGCATTGGGATGGGGAGCTAACATCTTTAAAGTCGCTTCTTCCTGTATTTTCAGCAACCAAGCACCGATATTTCCCGCAAAACGGGAAGCATAATCATCGGAAGATGTTTCTATATCTGCTGTTTCTGGAAAATTAGTAGTAACCATATTTCATATTCCATTCTTTACCTTGATTAAAAACTTTCTATTTTGCTAATTATGATCACCATATCTAATCGCAAATTGGTTACGAATAAATCTAAATGGTGTTTCCAGGCAACCATAGGGTTGAATTGAAGTAGTAGGGTTTAATAAAATCTGCTTCATGCTTTTTCCTGGTTCCACTATATTAAATTCACCCTCTACTATAAACCCAAAACTTCCTGGTTTGGTATATTCAGATTTTAAGGGTAGAGGGTCTGTTCCTGGCAAAACTTTCCATCCCTTTTTTTCAGCTAGTTGAAAATAAGATGGTCTTGACCAAAAATTAGGACGACCACTATTGTCACCGAGACATATCATAGAAAGGGTATCTGAATTTAATAACTTTTGTAAAATATTACCTCTCTTCCCTATCCATTTTCCTACTCCCCAAGGTAACACAGGTATACTATCTTTTGATACTATGTTTTGGATGGTAGTTTCTACAGGTAAACCATCTACAAATTCATTATCTGAAATTAAGGCTAAAACTTCTAATTTTTCTGCGGTTACAATTTGCCGACCAGCAATGATGAAAATTTTTTGATTCTCGTTATTAGTGGCAGAAATTGATATTGATTCTTGAGTTGGAGCTAATTTCCAGTTATTAATTTGCTGATGATTTTGAGCATATTCTAATATTTTACTAAATTCAAAATCACCAAGCATTTCTGTTAAAAATATCAAAAAAACCGAGTTTTCAGTATCGGTTTTCGTTCTTGATATTTTATGAAAATTTGCTAGAGATGCATTCAATAGTTGGTCAAGTTCAAAACATTTATGAATATGAACGTGAGCATCTGCAATAATTTTTTGATTTATTTTGACTTGACTATTCATTGATTTATTCAATAAATTTGCTAGAGCGAAAATTTTTCCACAGCCATAATATACCGACAATTAATATTGAGTAAGACAATTCCCAAGTAATAAATATAAAATGGCTGACATCAAATAATCCTCTGGAGTGATGAACTGAGGGAAAAAACGGTATTGCTGACTTCAAATATGTATCTGTAAACGGCCAGAAAAGTTGTAAACCAGAACCACTTGTGGCAGTGAAAAAGTCTAAAACCAAATGAGAACTATAGATAACTAAAGTAAATAAAAATAGTTGTTTAAAGGAAGATTTGCGACAATAACTAATTAGCCAACTAACTATGAAACTAAAACCAATGGCAAAAACAAAAGTGTGAGTAATACCCCTATGAAATCTTTCGCCTGTGATTAACTGAGGTAGAAAATCAAAGTCAGCAAAAATAGCGACAAAAACAGGATAAAAAGTTTCCCAGCTCCACCAACGAGAGGGATAATATTTCAATTTTTCCTGGGGTAGAAACTTAGCTAGTACATATCCAGAAACTGAGTGAGCTATTGGAGATGGCATAGTTAAAAATTGTTGATATAAAGGAAAAGTATTAAAATAATTTTGGCGCTGGTATCAGGATAGTTATACTAATTAACTTAAACAATCTCCCCGAGAATTTCAAAACTAAGGGGAGCAAATAATCAGCTCAATTTTTGAGGGCTTAAAGTTTGTTTTTTTCAGATAATTTTACTTTCAATTTTCTGACAAAAAAAAGGTCTCAAGCCTCCCCTTTGAAGGGTATGAAAAAAACAAATCCATTAACAGGAAAGGAAAGGAAAAAACATAGTTACCACTTGGGAGGCTAACTGATAAATGATAACTGAAATGACTTGGATAAAACAAAATTAGAGATTTCCTGGAGTTTATCTAGACGGAAATTTTGACTGGGGTAAATCCAAAAATATTTTGGATTTCCTCTACTTCTTGTTGTAATTTTGTCGGACTCCAACCTAACTCTTTGCTCATAACTTCAGCACAGAATAGAATAGTTTCATCCCCTGGATATCCAGCACTACCTAATTCTGTCCGGCGCAATATTACATCACTTAATTTATGAGCCATTTCTTGATGGATAGCATGGAAAATTTCAGCTTTAATAACTTGCAGTTCACTCTCAGGATTATCCAAATAATTCAGAACTTCTGGATAAGCAGAGCCATAGTTATAAACTAGGCGACGAATAGTTGATTCTGTTAAACCTTTTCCTTGGTTTTCTACAATAGCATTCTGTAAAAAAGCGTTAAAATTTTCTATTTCCCCACCATATATAGGTGTAACTGATGAAACTGACTTAGGAGATTTTTTCCCTAATGATTTGAATAGATAATTAACTACTTTTTCAGCTACGTCTCTGGCAGTGGTATATTTCACTCCTACTATTGAAATTAAACCTAATAATCCAGTTTCGGAATGATCTAAAATTTGATAATGTTTGGCTAAGACGGGTTCGCCAGTTTTAGGATTAACATTAGTTGTTGGTAGCATCCCCCCATGTACAAATGAAATTTCTTCTCGCTTTAACTTTGCTCCTGGATATGCTTGGTTAATAGCAGTAATAAATTGATTTATGTCTTCTTCTGTGATTTGAAAATCATCGGGGTCTTGAGTATAAACTGCATATTCTGTACCAATCATAGACCGCCCACGCCAAGGAGAAATAAATAGAAAGCGACTACCTTTGTTAACTATACCATCTGAGTCAGCAGAACTATTTTTACTGGTAATACCTACTGCATATTTTTCAAATAGAGGACGAGTGGTAACTAAATTCATTGCTTTAGCCAAACCAAAAGGCGATCGCTCTTGTTGGTTGACCATACCTAGAATTTTATTTACCCAAGCTCCAGAGGTATTGATAAATGTTTGACCACGGATATCTAATTTATTTCCAGTTAGTCGGTCTATTGCCGTTACGCCAGTAATGCGATTATCATTTTGAATAAACCCATTAACTTCAACATAGTTTGCTACAGTTGCGCCTTTTTGGTCAGCAGAGCGTAAAAATGATATGTTCAGTCTTTCTGAATTATAGACTTGAGCATCATAGAATATAGCTCCTCCGGTCAAACCTTGAGTTGAAATACCAGGAAGTAACTCCAAACATTTCTTTTGAGAAATTACACGACCGTTAGGAATATGTTTTTGTTGGTCTAGGAGTCTGTTGCGATCGCAACTTACCAAGTCATTAACTGCTAATGCTATAGACAAAGCTTCTTTTCCCTTCAACCCATGTCCATAAGTAGGGATCAAAACTGGCAGTGGATGAATAAGATGGGGTGCTATTCTCATTAAAGTGGTGCGTTCGTGAATTGACTCCCGCATCCGCTTAAAATCGGCATTTTGTAGATATCGCAGTCCTCCGTGAATAGTTTTTAAGCTATTAGCAGAAGTTGCCGCACCAAAATCATTTTTTTCTACAAGGGCTACAGAGAGGCCACACAGACTTGCTTCCCTAGCTAGAGTAGCTCCATATATTCCCCCACCTATTACCAGTACATCGTAAACTTGATTAGTTAGTTCCGTTAAATTTCTTTCCATAACATCTGAAATCTAAGGATGTAGATAACGAAGATAACTTTAGTGACATACTCGCACACTAACCTGACGGTATAGTGTGGGCTTCTCGTTTCACAGTCCCGGTATCCCGTCGGACTCCACGAGCTTTAAGAACGAGATGCCCCACCGCTCTTTTTGCACATAAAAAACTGCTCACCTAGTTCCGGAATAAGATTTTACGTTTTCCCACAGTTGACTAGGAATTCTGGCCAACAACCCCATATCCTATTAAATTTTCATGGTTCATTACTGGCGGCGATTAGCTCAAACCAGCATAGTTCAATGATAACATAAAAATTTGTAAATTAATTAGACATCGAGTCCCATTAATTTACCGCCGATTCATCTCACGCCAAATCGGCGATTTAGCTAACCTTAAGATACTTGATAATCTCCTGATTGCACAAGCTTTTTTTCAGAATCTCCATTCTGATTTTTGTCAGAGTTAATTGTTTCTTTTACTTGATTGTAGATACTACCTAACTTTTCACAAAAAGCAGCATAACTATGTTTTTTCTGAACCATGTTTTTACCTGCTTCCCCTAATTTAAATCTTAATTCAGGGTCTTTAATTAGAGAAATTATTCCTTTGGAAAAAGCTTGAGGATTAGAGTGAGATAACATTGCTGTTTTGTCATCTAATACCTGAGTATGAGTTGGTAAATTAGTTGCTAAGACAGCTTTACCACTATCAAGATAAGAATATATTTTCATTGGTGTATTCTTACCTTTTATCCGAGGAGATACTAAAACGTCAGCTTGAGCAAGATAATTTCCTAATTCACTAGCAGGTTTCTTTCCTAGAAAATATACTTTTTCTTGAATTCCTAACTTTTTAGCTTTATTTTGATATTTTTTAATATCTTCTTGCTCTCCTCCTACTATCACTAAATCAACTTCTTTTGTTTGTTTTAGTGCTAAAGCAAAACTATCTAGCAGTAAGTCCATACCTTGGTATTGTTCCAAATTACCCACATACATTAGCATTGTATTGCTAATTTTTAGCTCTTTTTTGAGGTTATGCTTAGTTGCAACTTTTTTTTCATTTAACAAAGAAATATCTGGTAATAGTACAACCTTTTTGGGTTGATATTGATTGATATTATTAGCCAAAGCTTGACATACTGGAACTACAACTTCTGCATTTTTGACTGCGTGTTTCTCAAGCCACTTTAAGACATAAATAAAAGGTGAAAGAAACGGATATTTTTCGATCATTTGCTGAGACAAAGAAGAATCCATATCATAGATGTAAGGAATATTCAACAAAAATTTCAGTAGTAATGCGATAAATACTGATTCTTCTACAGCATGAATTAAACTATAACGTTTCTTGGAAAGTAGTCTAGCTACTTCTAGGAACATTAATAGGTCATAAATAATTTTCTTCCAAGAAAATCCAGGACGTACATTCTTGACAAATGGGATGTTGATTGTACGGTATATATTAGTATTTTTATAGTCAACATCTTTCCCTTGTGGATAGGTTACTACATCAATTTTATCGTTTTGTTGTGATAAAAATTTTAAAACTAAATTATCAGCAATAGGTGAACCTCGGTCTTGATAAAAAGGATGAGGAATTAAAAATAAAATATCTAAAGGAGAATTATCGTTTTTGGTTTGATCATTGATTATTTCCAGATTTTCATTGTTTTTTGCACCAAATAACTGTATTCCGTGATTTTTAGTTAAAGTAAATGATTCAACCATAATTAAAACCTTTTTAGCACCTCATAAATTTTTGCAATTATATTTGATCACGCAATTTTATTTGCAGATCAATCAAAAAGCTAGATATACTTGAATTCACAAAAGTATAGGTTGTGAATTCAACAGTTAATTGCTTATAGTAAGCATGAATTTCAAAGTTTTTTCTATTACTTAGTATCCTAACAATCAGCATCAGCAATTTCAAGTAGTTTCGAGGAACTTTACCAAAACTTTAAAAATTATGGCCTTTAGGCCCGATGATCTTCATCAGAATTTCATAATTCTCTTGTAAACTCAAGATTACATAATTAAATTCACTACTTATATTAAATATGTATATTGAAAACTTATTTATACAGAACATTACATTCCTCTCTAGGAGGTTTCGGAGTTGTATCCGTATCGGTACAACCATCTACTATTTCTGTTACTCTCTCCAAACTGTAGTCTAATTTCTGTCCAAATCAGGTGGCCAACCTTGATCTTCTATTGCATCCTGAAGTAGTGCTGCTATGGCCTCATCCTCATTCCATATTCAAGGGCAATACTAACTACCCCTAAAAGCTGAGAAATGTGACCCACATATTGAAACACAAAATGTAGTACAATAAATAGACAAGCATCGTCATCAGAATTATCAGTCTACTTATTCTTGTATAGATAAAAAAGCGAGGGTTAAAGTATTGTTCCTGAACAATAAGTTGCTATAATCACCAGAAAACACAGGAGCAACAATACTCCCGTAGATCGCGTCAATCAATTTTGAGTATTAGGTAGTGTGGTCGCACACCACTCAAATCAGTCTTGAAGAAGGAGACAGGAGACAGGAGACAGGAGACAGGAGACAGGAGGAAAATTACATGGGGATAGTCAACGAAGGGCCGCTCCGCGTCTACGCTCCCCCAAGTAATGCGTGAACACCCCCGTTGACGGTGGGGTATTAAACCCACAAAGAAAATGATAATATTTTTGACAAGTAGAGGGTAAAATTTCTCAAATAAAGCTTCGTTCTGATGTAAGATTTATTACTTGTTTTCGACCATTTATTGTGAATAAGTGAATTCCTTGCAAATATTGAAATACCCATCTTAATGTTGGATGTTCTGTAAGTTTTCCTATTTGGGTAGCGTGTAACTCAGTGGCGTAGATTAAAGCTTCTGTAAAACGGTGGGAAAGTATCATTTGTTTAAGTTAAAAGTCAAAAATAAGAAAAATCTATCACTTTTTAGATAGTCAATCTGAGGATGCTTTAATAATAATTGTTCTTGGATATCAATCAACTATAAAACTATAAGATTGATTGAATATAGAAAAATTTTATGGATAAATTTCGGGTAGAAGTGATTGCTAAAACTCCAAATCCTCAACAGGTAATTTATGCAGCTCTGCATCAAGACGTGCGGTTCGTTTGAGGTGTAATGGCCTCAGCACCTGTCTTTATATTGAAAGACAGGTCAATAGGGAAGGGATAAAACCCGATACCGAGACAACTCACTTCCCGTAAGGGTGAGTCAAATCACGACCAGAATCACATGGTCAATAAACATCAGATCATGACAAAATTTAACAAAAGTTAATATAACTACGTTAAATAAATATCAAGATTTGACAAGTCCCTTCTCGAAAGTACCTCGATGACAGCATATACCCCAATGTTAAGCAGGTAGCGACTACTGACATTGAAGCGGGTATAAAAGCGAACAAATACCGTAACCTAAATGGAAAATTTTCGCAAGCATTCAGTCATGGGTAACGAAAGTGAACTTCTATATTTGTCGTGAGCAGCAAAGTTGCGAAACTAGGTTGATACGCAGCGGTCAAAATCACCAAAGGTTAAGGGATAAATATGAGTCTTGATATTTATCGGTACTCCAAAATGACCTCGGCAAAAAGGAAGACCCTAAAACTGATACCAACGGGAAATGGGAACGAATTAAATCTAAGGATAGGCTCTTAAAGTGGTCGAATCTTTGAGTAGTAGCTAGCGTAAGCCACCTTAGATGGGATTGAATCCGAAGCTAATGCCAATTTGTAATGAGTTGGATATGCCCACAGATTCACGATTTAGGAATTATACGTTCTTAAGTAGGAGTAAATATGTCCAGAACAGAGATAAAATCAACGTTGGAATGGAAAGACATCGACTGGAAAGCAGCCGAACAAAACGTCTTCAAGCTCCAAAAACGAATCTATAATGCTTCTAAAAGTGGAAATGTGAGGTTAGCCCACAAACTACAAAAACTTCTTGTCAAATCTTGGTCAGCAAGACTCATCGTAGCAAGAAGAGTCACACAGGAGAATAAAGGGAAGAACACAGCAGGGGTAGATGGGAGAAAATCCCTTCCTCCCTCAGAAACACTAAAGTTAGCTCAAAAGCTAAAGTTAAGTCATAAAAGCACGCCAACCAAAAGAGTTTGGATACCCAAACCTGGAAGGAAGGAACAAAGACCCTTAGGAATCCCAAACATATTACCGCGAGACACAAGCGAGTAAAACGTATGTGAAAGTCAAGGGAGATGCTTCCCCTGACAACGGAGATGATAATTATTGGTCAAAGAGATTAGGGGATAAATGTAAAACCTCAGACTCTTAAAAAGCCAGAATCATTAAAAGACAAGAAGGAAAATGTACCGAATGCGGACTAACTTTCGCGCACTGGAGATATATTGGAAAAACACCACATTGAGCACAAAGCTAGAGGTGGAAACAATACCGATAAAAATCTAGAAGTACTACATTTACACTGTCATGACAAAAGACATGATCCTGGGAAGTCGTTGCAAGCAAAGGCAGCAGTCCTAAATTGAGGAGCCGAATGAGGTGAAAGTCTCACGTTCGGTTCTGAAGCCGAGTATATAAGGTAACTTATATGCTTAGGGTAACTATAGTGAAGGATTTGTATTTGACGAACAAGATAATTGGCCTACGGAAACAAAATGTGGTGAAATAATTGTCAAGAGACTTTTGGCAGGAGACCGTGGGCATTATGGATGTATAGAGCGTGCGACTCGTTGGTCAATAAGCTAGTAAAACTAGATATAAATGGCCATCCTTAGTCAATACATGAGGACAACCTCGACTAATGGATAACTCTTATGTCCTTGATGGTGAAATTCCATCCGCCTTGTTGTTGGGTTGACAGCATAGGCCACAGGGTAGCGACTGAACATCAATCCCTGAAGCTGGCCTAAATGGGATCAAAGCTTTAACTATCAAACAAGTGAGATTTCTAGCAGAGGCTGACAAGTGGACGAACAGGAAGGTAATCAAACTCTCGAAACATCCATCCATCCCTAAGATAGCTATGGGATGTAGGACAACAAGTCAGAGGGTTAATGGATAATAGTATGTTCTAGCTATGATCAACAACCATGCCAAACCCTCCGGGAGATTTTGCCCCACTAAATCAGCCGTAAAAAGGAATAAGGGAACGAGGAAACCTCTCTAAGACACCTAAGCATATAGGTCGAAATCTTAGGAAGCCATTCAAGGTCAATCTGCGCATTTTGGACGTAGGTCTTAGGGAGAGTAGGATTGGGTAAAAAGCAGTAATGCAGACGTACCCACTGTTAGACGTAATGTAAGGCAATGAATAGTAATGAATAAATCTCAGACACTAAAAAGAAAGTTAGGGAATCCTAAGCCCTTTCTTGAGTGCGTCTTACATTCTGAGGAGACCTCAGAATTACGCACTCGCTTTTTAAGCGTAGCATGGGATACAGAGGATATGCTTTCACAAGTTTCAATCAATCCTAACCTTAAATGGAAGGATATTGATTGGAAGAAGGTAGAAAAATCTGTATACAAATTACAAAAATTGATTTACAGAGCATCTAGTCGTGGCGAATTCCGCAAGATGCACAGATACCAAAAACTTCTTTTAAAAAGCTACCACGCAAGGTTGCTAGCTGTTAGGCGCGTGACACAGGATAACCAAGGAAAGAGAGCTGCTGGAGTAGATGGGATTAAAAACTTACCTCCAATGCAGAGATTTAACTTGGCCGAATTATTAAACACACGCTACCCCAAAGCAAGTCCAACCCTTAGAGTCTGGATACCAAAACCAGGAAAAGATGAAAAACGCCCATTAGGCATCCCGACGATGTACGACAGAGCGTTACAAGCCTTGGTGAAGTTAGGTATGGAACCAGAGTGGGAAGCACGCTTTGAACCTAATAGCTATGGTTTTAGGCCAGGTCGGTCAACACATGATGCTATTGCAGCCATCTATGCCAGCATCAACAAAAAGCCCAAATATGTCCTTGATGCTGACATATCCAAGTGTTTTGACCGAATTGACCATGATGCACTGCTAGGAAAAATTGGCCAAACACCCTACAGACGACTAATCAAACAATGGTTAAAATCCGGAGTGTTTGACAACAATAAATTCCTAGACACTGTGGAAGGAACCCCACAGGGAGGGGTAATTAGTCCCCAAAAGCGCAAACATCGCCTTACACGGTATGGAAGAAAGACTCATGACATTTGCAAAAAACCTTGATATGAAAGGTAACAACGGTAGGCAAATAAGCCAGCGAGACAAAATGAAGAGTCTGATCCTAATACGCTATGCGGATGACTTCGTCATCTTACATGAGAACATCGAAGTAGTCTGGCAAGCAAAAATCGTGATACAGGAATGGTTAAACCAAAAAGGATTAAAGCTAAAACCAGAAAAGACTAAAATTGTCCACACCCTAAAAGAGTATGAAAGGAATCAACCCGGATTTGACTTTTTAGGATTCACAATCAGGCAATGGAAAGTAAAGTCAATCAAGCAAGGATTTAAAACACTGATTAAGCCATCCTCTAAGAGTATAAGAACTCACTATCGGAAATTAGCAGATATATGTGACTCTCATAAAAATGCACCAGTAGAGTCACTTATAGGTAAACTAAACCCGGTAATCAGAGGATGGACGAACTACTATTCAACCGTAGTCAGCAAAGAGACATTTAGTAAACTTGATAATCTCTTATGGAAAAGACTATGGAGGTGGGCAAGTAGAAGACATCCAAATAAGTCAGCCACCTGGGTCAAACAGAAGTATTTTCACCAAAAAGGAACCAGAAATTGGGTTTTTACTAATGGTAAGATTATACTAAACCAACACTCAGACGTACCTATTGAACGGCACATCAAGGTGAGAGGTAATAAATCTCCCTACGATGGTGATTGGATTTATTGGAGTAGCAGAATCGACAAACATCCTGGCGTAAGAAAAGAAGTTACAACGCTACTTAAGCGACAAAAAGGTAAATGCGCATTTTGTGGATTACACTTTAGACCAATGGATTTAATCGAAGTTGACCACATCGTTCCCAGGTCTGAAGGCGGTGATAACACCTATAAAAACAAACAACTGTTGTACCGATATTGCCACGACGTTAAAACTGCCGAGGATTTAAAAGCAGTGAACCATTAGGACTCATTAGATCTTAAGTGGAATTTTAAGGATGTACCCATGACAAGGGACGTTTAAGAGAGGAGCCGTGATGAGGTGAAAGTCTCACGTCCGGTTCTGAAGACGAACAGGCTTTATAAAGGAGTAATCCGGAAATAAGCTTGTTTAGTTTAACATCCTCAAATTACTTTTAATTGTGGTTTTTTTCCTCATAGTGTTATGCAGCAAGCAAGAACTCATCGTGTGGGAGTTACTTTCGATGTACAAAGTTATCGATTTTGTTCGGGAAAAGTTATTGCAGTTGCAGAGGGAAAAACGGATATAGAAACTGCTTTTTATTTACGTCCAGTAGGGGAATATTCTGACCGTCAAGGTAAAAAATATTATTATTCTGCTGAACAACGAGAACAAGATTTACATTGGTGTTTGGAGGCAGCTAAGAAATACAAACTTGATATGGAATTTGGAATGTCTGAAGAACACGCAAGAGGAAAAATTCCTTTTGATTATCGTCAGCATTTTGTTGTTAGTTTTAATTGTCGTAGTTTGCTACATTTTTTGGATTTACGTTGGAAAAAGAATGCTCAATTAGAAATTCAAAAACTTTGTGAGTTAATGTGGCCTCATGTTCAATATTGGGTGCCGAATATAGCAGAATGGTATGAAAAAAATAGACTTGGTAAAGGTAAGTTAGCACCATAGAAAGTCAAAAGTCAAAAGTAAGAATTCAATAGAAATTCAAATGAAGAGGAGAGCGATCGCCTCTGGTTAAGAAGCGATCGCTCAATTAATAGGCTGTTCTATAATTGTATGTTCTTTTGGAGAATAAGATTGAATAGCATGAGCCGATATTCCTCAGCCAAAACCACATTCTAATATGTTACCCCCATTTCGAGTTACTAACGCAGCAAAAGCTTTCATATAAGGCGTTTCCCAACGTTCCATTACTGGATGCCTTTCAATTGCTAATTTTTCATCACTCAGCAATGCTTTTACCGGAATGGAAATACTCTAAAAATACTTTTTTATAAGCATCCATTTCAAAATAACGAGAACGAGAAGGGGAGGGAGCTTCGATAATTTGATTACCTATGGCAAGAAACAGATCGCGAGGACAATAATTAAAATGTCCGCAAGTAGAGCAATTAGGGGTAGAAAAAGAGATTGAATGGTTGGTAATTTCTGGACGACGAACTTTCACGTTTAATTCTTGCAACGTGGCAACCAAAATAGCAAGGTCTTCTTGAGTTTCTTCTAGGACGCGATCGCTAAATTGCCCAGTTGGGATATCTTCGTCAGCTAATTCAGGAAAATCTACCCCGCGCACACTGGGGTCAATTTGAGGAAGTCTTGCATTTTCTACCACTCCGACAATAATTTCTTCTAATGGAGACCATTCATCATAAACGGAAACTTTGCAGTTATTTGCGGCTTTGTTGCATACAATTGATCGACATCTTTGTTGTGAGAGTAATTTTGGACTTTATAAACTGTTTTTGACATATTTTTAAATTAAATTTGGTTGGATTTGTCGTTGAGTCTTGGATAGTGATAGTTGAAAGCGATCGCTCTCTCAACCACAAAATCCAAGTATGGGTATCAAGATTTATCATAAATCAATGTCCCAATTGTCACCTTGATTTGTCGCAACCTATTTAGGATTTTTATAGTAATAATCTATCATTTTGTCAAAAAATTATAACTTTTTAACGCATAGGAATTAATTAATTAATTATCAGGAAAAAATTATGTTTCATTATAATATATTTGACTATTTTTTATTTAAGAATTATACAAAATATCTTATACTTACTTTATAAGTCTTTGTTATGAATGACTACGGAATTTTTTAGAAGTCTGAATTAATAATTCAGGAGTGATTCGGGAGTAGCTTTGATATGATTTTTTAGGTCATAAATCATCTTTTTTGTCAAAAATACATCTCCTGCAAAATCTTTTTAAAGTAATGCAGCATTTTAGATGAAACAATCTATTACTGGCGTGTCAAGGTTGAAAATATGAATTAAAAAACCTAACCCTCCCAACCCCCTTCCATCTCGCTTTGAAAGGGAGGAAGAAGGAAGCGGGAGAAAGACTCTCCTGTGAGCTAGAGGGGAGTTGGCAGAGAGGTCTCCATACAGGTATAAATCAAGGTATCATATATTAACAAAGCTCTCTATTTCCTATTATTAAACTGAAAGTTAAAAAGTTAGATAAATCGGCAATTATTCTCTTTAAAGTCAAAATTCAAAATTCCAAAGTAAGAATTAAAGAAAGTAAAGTCAAAATTCAAAATTAAATCAGGTCAATTAAAAATGATAAAACTGAAATTTAAAAAGTTAGATGAATAGGCAATTATTCTCTTTAAAGTCAAAATTCAAAATTCCAAAGTAAGAATTAAAGAAAGTAAAGTCAAAATTCAAAATTAAATCAGGTTAATTAAAAATGATAAAACTGAAATTTAAAAAGTTAGATGAATCAGCAATTATTCCCTTTTACGCTCATAAAGGAGATGCCGGATTAGATTTATTTTCTATTGATGAATTAACTATTAATCCTGGAGAAAGCACATTAATTCATACAGGTATTTCTATAGAATTACCATCAGGAACAGAAGCACAAATTCGCCCGCGAAGTGGATTAGCTTTAAAACATCAAATTACTGTTTTAAATACTCCCGGAACTATCGATGAAACTTACCGAGGAGAAATAGGAATAATTCTGATAAATCATGGTAAAAATTCCTTTAAAGTAACTAAAGGAATGAAAATAGCTCAAATGGTTATAGCATCAGTCTTATCTGTTAAGGTAGAAGAAGTCGATCGATTAAGTACAACTGAAAGAGATATTAGTGGATTTGGTTCAACAGGAATATGACAGAAGAATTATATCAAAGACCGACCTGGGATGAATATTTTTTAATGATTGCTAAATTAGCTGCTACTCGCTCAACTTGTTTAGCTTTTCCAGTGGGGGCGGTAATAGTTAAAGATAGACAAGTTTTGGCAACTGGTTATAATGGTCCTCCTTCTGGTTCTTCACATTGTACAAGTCAAGGTTTTTGTTATCCTGAATTAAGTAGTTGTGATGCTAGTAAAGTTTTACCATCTCGTGCTGTTCATGCAGAAGCTAATGCTATTGCTCAAGCTGCAAAACATGGCATTTCTACGAATGGTTCAGTTATTTATGTCACTCTAGAACCTTGTATTTATTGTTTGAAATTAGTTATTTCTGCTGGAATTAAAGAAGTGTTTTATGAGACTCCTTTTAATAGTGGAGAAAAGGCAGCTTTAAGGGATATGTTTATTAAAGAAGGTTTGGTTATTCTCAAGCAAATTTCCATCTCAGAAACAATTGCTAAAAAAGCAGCAACATCTCTACTTTTTCCTACTTCTGTTGCTAAATCTTCTAAACTTGAGGAAGAATAATTTTTGAAAGTTAAAAGTCAAAAGTTAAAAGTTAAAAGTAATCTGTGCCTGAGTGTCCGCTGTGGCAATGTTCCGCCAAAGGGATTTACCAATATATCCATAAAAGGAAGCATAAACTGTTCCCTGTTCCCAGTTAAGTGTTCCCTACCCTTGCTATACAATACCGATGCTATCGGACATGATATAACTTGGTCTTTTTGTTAGACGTTTATGGTTCTATGAATACTGCCAATAAACTACCCTTAATCAAATCATATTTTCAATTGTTGGTAGGTGAACTAACAGAGAAAGATACTGTTTCAATAGTTGTTTATGCTGGAGCAGCAGGAGTAGTTTTACCACCTACAAAAGGCAACGAAAAAGAGAAAATTATCACAGCAATTAATAACCTCGAAGCAGGAGGTTCCACTGCTGGATTTGTCAATGAATATTTAACCTGATTAAATAAAATACTTTTGTTTTCCTTTCTAACTTGAATGACCGAACTTAATAGGAATCTCAATTATAAATTCCGTACCTTCTCTAAATCGAGAATTACAGTACAATTTTCCATGATGTTTTTCAACAATTAATTCTTGAGAGATTGACAAACCTAAACCTATATTTTTTTCCGTATGTTTAGTAGTAAATAGAGGTTCAAATATACGATTAGATATTTCTTTAGTCATGCCATGGCCATTATCATAAATAGCAATCTCTACAGAATAATCTTTTGCTTTTGTACTAATTAAAATTTGTGGCTCAAATGGTTGATGACTGATATTTTTTGCTACTAAATCTTTGTGTTTCTCCTCCAGTGAATCAATAGCATTAGTTAAAATGTGCATCAAGACTTGATTCAACTGTCCAGGATAACATTCTACTTTTGGTAAACTCCCATATTGTTTAATCAAATTAATATCAGGACAACCTCCTTTGCCTTGAAACTGATGCTGTAAAATTAAAAGTGTACTTTCTAAACCTTTGTGAATATCTACTGTTTTTATAGATTCTTCTTCTACTGCAGAAAACTGTTTGAGTGAGGTGACTACATCTCCAATTCTTTCTGATCCGGCCATGATTGAGTCTAATAATTTTGGCAAATCTTCTTGAATAAAATCTAGTTCTATATCTTCAATTTCTGACTCAATTTCTGGCAAAAGGCGAGGAAGATTTTGTTGGTAGATATTGACTAAATACAACAAATCTTTAACATCATTTATCGCATGAACAATATTGCCAGAAATAAAATTAATAGGATTATTCACTTCATGGACAATACCTGTAATAAGCTGTCCTAAGAAAGACATTTTTTGCCTTTGAATTAACTGAGTAGTTGTCGAGTTTAGTTTCTGCAAAGTTTGCTCTAATTGATAAGCTTGTTGCCGGAATTTTTCCTGACTATTGCGTAGTGAAGCCTCCATTTCCAAACGTTCTGTAATATCTAAACCGACAAAAACTGCTGATGGTAACGATACTTCATCGCGATAATATTTTTGAGCAACTATTAGATAAGTTCTAGTATTTCCTCTAACATTGGTTTTTACTTCTTTGGCATAATTCCAATCTGGTTTAGCAAAAAATTCATAAACAAAATCATTAAATTCTGGGCTAGTTTGCAAAAATCCTACTTCTTGATTAATAAAAGTTTTGATGGGTAAATTATAGGCATTAGCTAAATGTTGATTAACTCCTATATATCGTAAATCTGCATCTACCCATGAAACTAATCCTGGTACAGCATTTAAAACCGCTTGCAATTGTTCCTTAGCTTCTCGTAAATGTAGATTAATTTTATTTTGCTGAGAAATGTTACGTACAAAAGCAAATTGATATTCATTACCCTGAAATTCTAAATAATTAACATTAACTTCTACAGGTAAAATATTGCCTTTTTTTGTGAGAAAATTAGACTCAAATCTCAAATAATTTTGATTTTTAACTTCTCGCCAATGAGTTTGCCAAACTTCTACTGATAATTTTAGGTCTATATCATGAATTCTTAGTTCAAGTAGTTCAGATTCGGAGTAGCCAAGAAAATTACAGCCTTGTTTATTTGTATAACATATTTTTCCAGCAATTGTTATCCAGAAAATAGCATCACCAGCATTATCTGTTGCTAACTGAGTTAATTCTAGTTGTTGTTGAAGTTGTTTGTCTGGTGTTATTTTCTCTGTAGATATAATCAGACCACCAATAATACCTTCATCTGTATGCCAAGATTTGACATTCCATTTTACCCATTGTATCAATCCATTAGAAGCAGGAACGGTAGTTAGATGTTCTAAATCAAATTGGTCAATGATACCCAGTAGACATTTTTTAGCTTGTTGATGCCAAGAATCTGGGAGATTAGGGAATAGCTGAGAATGTTGATTACCAATAATTTTATCAGATTCAAGTTGCCAATATTGTAACCACATCCCAGAAGTGGCCAGGTAACACATTTCTTTGTCTAGCATTGCTATAGCAACAGGTATGTGTTTGATGAATTGGCATAATTGATGGTGACTTCCATGTATCTCTGGATATTGATGACTCTGGGGAAGGGTTGAATGACCATCATTAGTTGCTTTAGTTGCTTTTGTTGGCCTTTGTTTCATTTTTGAAGTTTCTTCCCTAGTCTGATTTGCTGTTTGTACTGTCAGATTGTACATAATCTCAGTTTGATAAATTAGGGGGTGTTGAATATGATTGGTTTCACCACCTCTACTATCATCTTTTTAAGACTAACTTGTCTATAAATGCAAGTTGTCAAATCTTAATTAATAGTTAATTTTTATATTAAGAATATCTCAGTTGGAGAAGTTAACTATGATTTTTTTTAAATAGAAGAATCAGAAAAATATTTATCAGACTTCTTCATAAATTCAAAAGTTATGAATATGAAATAAGTAAATCAAAAATATAATAACTACTAAATAAAAAAGCAAAAATAACTCTCAAAATAGATTTACTATCAGAATTATTTCCTATTTTCTGTATATTTTTTTTTACTTCAGGAAATTGTCAAAAAAAAGGTAAGCATTCAGCCGTCAGCATTCTGCAGGAAATGCTTACAAAAAAAGTTGATTCAATCTAAAATTCACAAATAGGCCACATCAATTACCTGAATATTAAGTGTATAGATGGTTGAATATAATTTAAGCTACATTTATTGTTTTTGGTAATTTCCCACTAATACATAGTTATTTGTAACTTAATCAAATACAGGTTTGAAATTTTTATACTGAACAATAAATATTGAAATGGACTTTTTCATATATTATTAATTCTTGCCAATAAGCCAATAAAAAAAATCCTATATTTTTTATTATCCAATTTTTATGATTACTTTACCTGTAAACATTTATAAACTCAATTCTAAGTATATTTTCCACTTAGAATTATAATTCTCCTCTTTAAGATATTTTAGCAACCTTTTGTGTAGAAACTAAAGTCTACATCAAAACTTTATAAACCAAACTACATTTTACGCAAATTTACACAAAGCAGTAAGTAAATTCATACATTAAATCTACTCTACCTTTGCGTAAAATAGCTGGATCTAGCCTTTCTTTAGTATTACAGGTCATTAAAACAACTAATTTCTGTTTCAGATAAATCCCTGATTCATCTACGACACTTTGATATAAAGTACCATCTAGCAAACTGAGAATATGTTCTGTTTTATTATTAGTTTGTGCAGCTTGAAGCGAGCGGTCCTGAGCTAAATTATCTGCCTCATTGATAATAATACAAATTTGTTCTAGATATGCTGGTGGTACAAAATTTTCTACTGCATCATGATCTAATATAAAAATTACATATCCTAAAGGAACTAGAACTTCTTTTGCTAATGCTTGAGTCCAAGCTGTTTTACCTGTTCCTGGTTTTCCACTTACTAATACAGCTAATTGATTTTGTTCTAGAATTGCTTGTTGTACCGTGTCAGTAAAATTTTGAATATTTTGAGGAAATGTATCGATCGGAAATTGACTTTGAACCTGTCCTATACGACATTGATAACCACTTACCATCACTGCCATATTATAGGTTGATTTTCTTACAAGTGGTGCTATATCTTTAGCAATTAAACTGTAGTAACGTCTACCTTTATCATAAGATTCTATTTGTAACCAACAGGAATATTTTGACCAATAAGCATATACTGTTCCTAAAGTTTCTAGACTTTGCCAACTGATAAATCTTTCTATCGGATAGTAAAAATTTCTTTCCATGAATGACTGGGTAATTATGTCAGGTTTACCCAATAAATCAAGTATTTTAAAAATAGTAATTTCCTGTAGTCTATTGAGAACATACTCAATAGCAATAGTGTCTCTAGTAATAGTGCGTATCACAGGTGTTTCTACACTCAATACATCTTGATAACGATAATCTGGAGCTGGAGGTTGAGGAGTTATATAGTCCCAAAATTCATCAAATTCATATCGTGTATTTTCCGAAAAAACATTTAATATATTCGCCCACCAAGCAAATTGATGACGACCCAAAGCATCAGCAATATCGCTAGCTATATCAAGAGTTTTTTGACTGAGTTCCCAAGGATCTTTAGATAATAAGTGCCATAAATATTCCCAATCAAAGTCTCGGTTAAGTGGTCGCCAACCAGCTCCTAATAAACCTTTATTTTGAGGATTATTTTGTTGAGAATTTTCTTTACTGTCGAAATATTCTGTTCCCATATTTTGTCAAAAATCTACTTGAATAAGGAGTCAGGAGTCAGGAGTCAGGAGTCAGGAGGAAAAATTGCTTATGGATTAGCTCCCCCAAACAATTTTGAGTACCGCGGGTGAGATGTGGGGGTATTAAACCCGCAAAAGAAAAGATAAATAAATTCCTTTTATAAATAGTTTTTATATCATTCAGTATTCAACTTTCATAATTAATTTGATACTTGATTAATTACTTTGATTATTTTCTCATTATTTGTAAATACTGTGAGGGGACTTCATCAACTAACCAGACATGATTTGCAGAAAAGTAAAATTTATAATCATCTTTGTACATGGCACTTGCATCTACAGCAAATACTGCTGGTTTTCCTTTTCTTTTCCCGACATTTATAGCAGTATTAATATCTTTTGATAAATGAACATGATGTCTCGACATTTTTTGTAAACCAGTCTGTTTAATCAAGTCAATTAAATGATTTCCTGTGCCATGATAAAGTATATCTGGAGGTTTGATTGCTTTTAGCTGTAAATCAACTGTTAAACTGTGTCCTTGATTAGCACGAATTAAAGTCTGAGTAGAGTCTAAAGAAAAGCGTTTTTTATCATTTTTTTCTACAACCTCATTTAATTCTATCTGAGTTATCGGAAAGTTATAATTTTGAGATGCTTTCAACAGTTCTTCAATGGCAACCCAACCATTAGCATCAAGTTTTATACCTATTTTATCCGGGCGATGTCTCAAAACCCAGCTCAGATACTTGCTGATTTTTTCTATAGGATAATTATTCATATTATTATTCTGATAATTCGTTATTTTTTCAAAATTAATATATTTATTTTTACTTATTCAACTGAGCAAACTAAGATAACTTATACTGTCTAGAAAATCAAATACAAAAGTCAAATTTAAATTATATACTACTTTTATATTACATTATAGATACAAAAAGTGTCAAGGATAGGTCATTTCAGTTATCAGTTAGCCTCCTGTCAACTGCCTTAAAAGTATTTCTGCAATAAGGAGACTTGACATAAGAAATACGCTCTTTTCTCTTGGTCGATCAGATATGGTGTTTGCTACCGCAAAGCTTTCCGTTCCGGAATGCTACCGCAAACGCTAACCGCCATCTCACCCTACAGGAAGCTGCGAAGATCGACCGCTTTTTATCCCCTAAAAAGGCTATGCTTTATAAACATCTTTCTTAGTATAAAACTTGACAAAATATACAAGTTATGTGCTAGCCTTTCAAAGATTTTTACCAGAGAAAAAGTGTATTAAAAAGTAGATTTTTCTTGATAACTTAAGTAGTTTTTCCGATCTAAATTGATTCTTTATCTCTTCTCCCCTGCTCCCTACTCCCCTACTCCCCTACTCCACACAAGGTTTTCAGGAGTTCCTTATAAGGGATACCTAAAAAGGGGAGGCTTTAGACCGGAATTTTTCGGTAAAAATGATATAATCTTTTTGATTCAATGGTGGTAAAGACAGAAAGCAAAAACTTATCTAAAATTTATCAAACTTACTCATAATTATAGCTATAAAACTAAAATGAGTAAATTTTATCAGTTGTTTATCCATTGAGTCGTTATCACCTACAATTAAGGCATGAAGCTAGTTGAACGTCATGTTATTACCAAATCACATAATTTGTGGTTAGCTTGTCACAACAAGGCTTTTTTGTCAAAAAATCTGTTCAATTTAGCCAATTATTATTATCGCCAACATTTCTTTTCTTATCAAAAGAAACTAAGCTTTAATCAACTGTATCATCTAGTATCTAATACTGATGATTATCAAGCTTTACCAACTAAAGTTAGCAAGCAAATAATCAGGAGATTAGACTCAGCTTGGAATAGTTATTTTGCAGCTTTAAGAGAGTGACAAAAACAGCCAAATAAATTTTTAGGAAAACCGAAATTTAGTGGAAAAAGAGTAACAATAGGGTTGTATAAAACCAGGGAAAATAAATTATTAAATGCAGATGTAAATAGGTCGTTGAACATTATTAAAAAAGTAATTCCTGATGTCTTGGACCAAGGAATAAAGGGTTTGCCGTTTAACCCTGTGGTGGTCGAACCACTAAGAACAACTAAGCTTTCAGGCTTTTGATTAAGTTTGAGTAAGTTTAGTTGAGCGGTAAAGTAGCTATACTTAAAAATAAGGCAAAATAAATAAAAATAAAAAAAGCAGACCGCTAATAACTGAATACTAATATGATATCCGTGTAATAAGTAATAAAAAACTTTCTTCTACTCTGGTCTCTTATTTCCTTCTCACTCCTGACTCCTACGGAAATGATTTAATTAGGGCTTGCTGATTAAATCTAAAAGCATTGACTGATATTGATTTCAGCCTTTTTTTGCCTTTAAAAAGTGCAAGTTTTTCGGTCTAAAGAGCTGCATAAAGCTAGTATTTTGGGATGATTATGGCAGAAAAATCAAGGGATAATTCTTCCTACTGCCTCCTCGCTCCCATACCCATTTCTCCTGTCTCCTGTCTCCTGTCTCCTGTCTCCTACCCCTACCAACAGACTTTATTCAGCAAACCCTAATTACTATAAAATAGCAACCAAAAGAAAGTTCTCTTGGTTGCTCAAAATCAGATATTATTTATAGTTCAAACTCTATAGACACTTATTATACTATAGAGGCTAACTGTGGACTAAATGCTTCCTTCAGTAACTCTACCTTATCTATTTGCTCCCAAGGTAAATCTAAGTCGTTACGCCCTAAGTGACCATAAGCAGCCACATCTTGGTAACAACGGCCTCCTCTTTCCGCAGGTAAGTTTCGGAGGTTAAAAGTTTGAATAATTCCTGCTGGACGAAGTTCAAAGTTTTCTTTAACTACCTCTAGTAACTTATCTTCATCTACTTTAGAAGTACCAAAAGTTTCAATCATCATGCTCACCGGTCTTGCTACTCCAATAGCATAACTAATTTGAACTTCACATTTTTCTGCTAGACCTGCTGCGACAATATTTTTTGCTATGTAGCGACAAGCATAAGCTGCGGAACGATCTACTTTTGTAGGATCTTTACCAGAAAAAGCTCCTCCACCATGACGGGAATAGCCACCATAAGTATCAATTATAATTTTACGTCCTGTAAGACCACAATCTCCCTGTGGACCGCCAATCACAAATTTACCAGTGGGGTTGACAAGGAAACGAGTTTGTGCATCTGGCTTAATCTCTATATCTGCAAATATAGGTTCCACAACATACTTCCAGAGGTCTTCTTTAATCTTTGCTTGAATTTCTGATAATTCTGTAATTTCCCCAATTGTAGCGGCGTGTTGGGTAGAAATTAAAATTGTATCAATACCAACAGGACGACCATCTTCGTAAGCAATAGTAACTTGGCTTTTGCCATCTGGCCGTAAATAAGAAAGTTGACCAGTTTTTCTAACTGCCGCTAGTTGACGACAAACGCGGTGCGCCAAACTGATAGGTAAAGGCATTAATTCAGGAGTTTCATTACAGGCGAAACCAAACATCAATCCTTGGTCTCCTGCACCCACTGCATCAAGTTCTTCGTCACTTAACTGCTCGCGAGTTTCTTGGGCCTTGTCTACCCCTTGAGCAATGTCTGCAGATTGCTCATCTAAAGCCACTAATACTGAGCAACTATCTGCAGAAAAACCATTTTCTGCATAAACATAGCCAATATCAGCAATTTTTTTTCTAGCTAATTCTATGTAATTTACTTGGGCCTTAGTGGTAATTTCACCAGTAATTAGGACTAACCCGGTGTTAACTACTACTTCAGCAGCTACACGACTCTGAGGGTCTTGGGTCAGTAGAGCATCTATAATAGTATCAGAAATTTGGTCGCAAATTTTATCTGGATGTCCTTCAGTAACAGACTCAGAAGTGAATAAGTAACGACTAGACAATAGTAGTTCCTCCTAATATTTTTCCAGGGATTAGCCGTTCAATCAACTTCAGCTTAGGGAGTTAAGGTTGTAAAAAATAACTACTTTCTACTATCTGTGAAGTCGGATGATTTTAAACGGCCTCACCTGAGATTATTTTTACTTGTCAATACATTTTTTTGGCCAGAAGCAGAAAATTCTAGATTACTTTTTACAGTCTCTAAGCTAAAAGTTGTTTTCTACTATAACAGGCGGTTGGTTATGCAAATACACAAATAATTAGGGTTTGCCGAAAAAAGCAGAGTGTGGGAAATTTGCGGAGGGTAGGGAGAAAGATAAAGTAGGAAGAATCATTTTACCTGTATCTTTCTGTGCTTGTCTGCCCAAAGTCCTAACTTTTTGGTCACTCAAGCTGAAAACTTGGCACTTTTTTTCGCTCCAAAAAGGCTAAAACTTTATATATATCAGTGCTTTTAGATTCGGTCGGTAAACCCTAATTAGGGTTTGCGCTCAAAAGTCTTTTTGTGAAGATGGGAGTAGGGAGTAGGGAGTAGGGAGTAGGGAGTAGTTAAGAGTCAGGAGGAATGGGAGTTATAGAGGAGGTAGAAGTAACAATTATCTCTTAATTTTTCTGTCCTACTCAACTTTTTCTGCTAACTTTTTGCGCCTTTTTGACCTCAAAGCTGCTACAATTTGGGGACTAAAAATTGCTTTTAGCAATATCAGTCAATGCTTTCATATAATTTCAGCAAACCCTAATTAATCTCGTAGCCAAGTAAATGTCGCGACTTGTATATATTCTTTTTACCTAAGTATTGCTCAGAAATGAACCCAATTGAGCTGGAGTGGAAGCATCTCAAGAAAGATGAATTATCTATCAGGTCAAATGTTTGATGACAAGTTAGATCTTGCTTATGCAGTAATTGACGGTATTCAAGCTAGGGGAGAAAAGGGAAACTACAGTACGGAACGTTTTAAATTTTACTCAAATCAAACTGCTTAAAATTTCTTTACATACTTTGGTTTTTTTTCACCGACTTACTTAATTTCTATTTACAATACTTTGATTTCTTCTAAATGGGCGATCGCTACATCTGCTCCCTGTAAATAGTTAACTTCTGACTTGCCCCAACAAATTCCGATACAACCTGCTGCTCCTGCTTTTTTAGCCATTTCTATATCCATGGGAGAATCTCCCACCATTAATACTTTATCTGGTGTAACTCCCAATTTTTGGCAAGCTTGTAAGAATAGTTCTGGATCTGGTTTACTTGGACCATCATCAACCCCCATTTCTAGTTGGATATAATCTTTGAGTTGATAGTATTTGACAAAATTTTGTACTGCTTTTGTGGAAGCTGCAGATAATATGCCCAGTTTTATACCCTTTTCCCAGAGATACTTTAGCACTTCCAGACTTCCTATAAATATAGGAGAAGGTTCAGATTGTGGCAAGATTTTTTCAGCTTCCTCAAAAGTCTCTTTGGCAATAGCTAGTGACTCTAACCATCCTCGACCTGTTTCAGCAATATAAGCTGCTGCTGCAATTTCATTTTCTCGCCTACTTCCAACTGCCATTAATCCTGTCGGGTTAAGATTTTGTCCATCAATCCCGAAAGACATTAGTAATGGTTCTCCAATTCCTGGAATTTTAGCGTCGATGAGGCGAGCTAGCTTTTGTCCTAAATTTCTGAGAAACTCTTGGGAGTTTTCCAAAGTGCCATCTTTATCAAAAATTATTGCTTGAATATCTTGGAATATTACATCTCGGCAGTTAATAGCTACCATTCTTTAAAATAGGAAAAAATATATTTTTAATTATTACTATAGCAATGTGCGCTGGCATATTTACAAATTACAAGAGGTGTCCAATAGCTAAAAGTCTTATATTATCAGCTTTTTATTCCTCCTGTTGCCAGATGAGCTGTTGCCTGTTGCCTGCGCACAGCGCTATAGAGTTTATTCTGATTAAGAATATCAAGTCAGCAGGATATAGGGAGTAGTTATAAGTTATTTTTGATTTAGTTATTTTCTAACTTATTCTTTTATTTACTCCCTATTCACCTACTAACCTCAATCTACTTATTCTACAGTTGCTGCTGATTTTTCTTCATCTTCTGTTGTTTCTGCTGTCGCTTCAACTTCAGGTGCTTCTGTTGTTTCTGTTGTTTCTACCGTCGCTTCAACTTCAGGTGCTTCTGCTGTTTCTGCTGTCGCTTCAACTTCAGGTGCTTCTGTGGTTTCTACTGCTGCTTCAACTTCAGGCGCTTCTGTGGTTTCTACTGCTGCTTCAACTTCAGGCGCTTCTGTGGTTTCTACTGCTGCTTCAACTTCAGGCGCTTCTGTGGTTTCTACTGTTGCTTCCACTGTTTCTTCAATCGTCTCTCCCCGTTGTGCCGCCAGCATTTTTTCTCTAAACTTAGCCGCCATTTCTTCTGCTTGGTCATATACGAGTTGTGGATTTTTGACCATTGCCCCTGGTTCTGGTTCTAGTTGCTTAGTTGACAGAGATATTCGACCTCTGTCAGAATCTAGGTCAATGATCATAACTTTTAGTTCATCATTGACCTTTAGTACGCTACTAGGAGTTTCAATATGGTCGTGAGATATTTCTGATATGTGCAATAGGCCACTAACACCACCAATATCAATAAAGGCACCATAGGGCTTAATACCACGAACTGCTCCTATAACTACCTCTCCCACTTCTAAACGATTCATCTTCCGCTCAACTAAAGCGCGACGATGACTTAGAACCAAGCGATTACGTTCTTCGTCTACTTCTAAGAATTTCAGAGGCAATTCTTCGTTAAGTAAATCTTCTTTTGGTTTACGCGTACTAATATGTGAACCAGGAATAAATCCACGCAGTCCTTCTATCCTAACTAAAGCACCACCACGGTTTGTTGCAAATACTTGTGAGCGTACTGTTGCATCTTCAGCTTGTAATTGTCGGACCCTTTCCCAGGCCCGCATATATTCTATTCGTCGAATGGATAAAGTTAGCTGTCCATCTTCATTTTCATCTGTTAAGATAAAAAATTCTCTTGTTTCATTTGACTGTATAACTTCTTCAGGGTTTTCGACCCTATTGATTGACATTTCCTGGATAGGGATATAAGCAGCAGTTTTTGCTCCAATATCAATCAATGCTCCTCTTGGTTCTATGCTAAACACTGTTCCTGCTACAATATCTCCAGGACTAAAGTGATAGTCATATTTATCTAATAAAGCTGCAAAATCTTCGTGAGTAAAGCCAACTTCTTTGGCCGGTGTTTTCAAATTTGTCATGCGTTATAATTTCTTGGGATTTCTCTCCTTAATGTTTTTTACTTGCCTGATTAACACTCTCACTGTTAAATCGCTTGATTATAACGGGAGACTTTTGTGAGTGCTGACGCAACTACGCGTTTTTGGTGCGGAATGCTACGGAAACATATAGCGGAGCTAAACACAGATTCTGGGGCTAGGTAACAAATCAAACAAGTTAAGTTTTACCAATGCTACTACCATCTCCACAAGCTTTCTTGCTCCGTCTTTACGGTTAGGAGACTTCAGCACAGGGGGTGCGCTTTTCTCGGGCGGTGTGCCCGGCCACTATTAACCCTCTACTTCTGATACTGGATTGATTCGCTACCACTCAATTAATTGGCTGGTTAAAATTTGCGTTGGGGCTGTCTGCGTGGGTTTCCCGGGCAGTTTATACCCCTCGTATCACCGCTAAATTAAAAAATTATACCGGGAGTCCTCTTTCAAGATTATCTATAGAGCTAAAACCCTAATGTCATTATTGAGGCATTCTTGTACCTATATATTAATTACAAAGCTCTTGTACTGCCAGGACATCAGCTCTTAGTGAGACCTTTAAAGTCTTTTGGCTAATACTTCTTGCCTAATTATGAGCTTTCACTTCATTAAATTTAGGTCAGTCTCATTCAGAGTTAAACTTCATCTAAAGTCTTAAAGTCCTCTGGTTAAGAATATCATATAGAATATAGATTTTATCCAGCAAAAGCTAACCCTAATCTACTATTATTACTTAAAACAATTTATTTTACCATAAATTTTGATGTTGGTTTTTCATTAACCACTTGTTATCCAAACAGTCCTAACCAATAGTTTTGTATATCTTTTAGGACAAATATCTTGCAGATTATTGAACCTGATATCTAATAATTTGGTTCGCCTAAGTTACCTAATTCTTTTCTCTAAGTAAGTTTGAGGCCACATTAATTGATTGATCCACTATTCTTTTAACTAGTTCAGCTCCAAAATATCTTCAACTTACTTACTGTTATAGTTATCATCATTAAATTTAAGATGAGGTTCCACAAGAAGCAGGGGTTTCAAAATCAATAGCATCTGTTTTTGCAGAAACTTCAGAACTTTCTAAGGGAGTAGAATTGAAATCGAAATTATTTTTTTGATTTTGGAGATGGTCTAAAGTATCTACAAAATCTCTAATACCTTGAAATTTACGATAAACAGAGGCAAAACGGATATAAGCAACTTCACTAATGTGAACCAATTTACTCAGGACAATTTCACCAATTTCAGCGCTGGTAACTTCTCTCTGGGATCTACCCTGTAGTTCAACTTCAATTTCATCTACAAAAGCTTCGAGTTCAGCAGGTTCAATACCAGTTTTTTCACAGGAGCGGATAATACCTCGGAGTAATTTCAACTTGTCAAAAGACTCTTTTTTACCGTCCTTTTTAATCACTGTTACTGTAACAAACTCTATTCTTTCATAAGTCGTGAAACGATGCTGACAGTCCAAACATTCCCGTCGGCGTCGGATACTCTTACCAGATTCAGCTGAACGCGACTCTAGAACACGACTATTTGTATGTTGGCACACTGGACATCGCATACTTTAAAAATTTCTCAGACATATAATTTCAGACATGAATATTTTAGCCTAATTTAGGCCAATGATAATTTATTTAAAAATTAGAATAAATGAGTACTGGGTTAAGGACTCAGCACTCATTTTTCATAAAAAAAGCAATTTATTTGATAATCAACCGATCAAAACTAATTACTTTCCAATTCTGGGAGGATCGCGGAAGGCGATCGCAAAAAATATCACACCCAAGGCCAAAGCCAATACTAATATATAAGCTGCACTTTCCATAAGGGAATTTCCTGAAGATCCAGTTCTATATTAGTTTACCAGCTTAACGTAAATAAAAGTCCAACGAAAATACTTTGTAACTTTTATCAAAGTAGTCGTTGGACTTTTATCGAAAATTTGAAGATGAGAGATACCTAGTTGTCTTAGTGGTTTACCTTTATTATTTGTTAAACCACATTCGCTTTAGGTTTCCTTCCTACGAGTACTTAGGTCACCCAATTTCTGGAATAGACCAAACTCTACTTGTTCCTCTAGGTCTGGGTCAATACCTGCGAATACGTCGCGGAACAATGTCCGACATCCGTGCCAAATATGACCGAAGAAGAATAGCAAAGCAAAACAAGCATGGCCATAAGTAAACCATCCACGAGTGCTAGTCCGGAACACACCGTCAGAGCCTAAAGTTTCTTGGTCAAACTCAAAAGGTTCACCTATCTGAGCTTTACGAGCATACTTCTTAACATCTGTAGCTTTAGTAAACGTTTGACCATTAAGTTCACCGCCTAAGAAGCTAACTGTTACGCCCTTCTCCTCAAAACTATATTTTGATTCTGAACGACGGAAAGGAATATCAGCCTTGACTACACCATCAGCATTGGTCAAGATAACTGGGAAAGTTTCAAAGAAGTTTGGTAGACGACGCACAAATAATTCCTCGCCATCTTTATCCTTAAATACTGGATGACCAAGCCAACCTTGAGCAAGACCATCACCATTATTCATTGGGCCAACACGGAAAAGACCACCTTTTGCAGGGCTATTACCAACATAGTCATAGAAAGCCAATTTTTCAGGAATAGTTGACCAAGCTTCTGAAGCAGTTTTACCTGCTGCTATTTCAGATTGAACGCGACGATCAATTTCTTGCTGGAAGTAACCGCTGTCCCATTGATAACGAGTAGGGCCAAATAATTCAATAGGGGTAGCCGCACAGCCGTACCACATTGTTCCAGCCACAACAAAGGCTGCAAAGAAAACTGCTGCAATACTGCTAGAGAGGACTGTTTCAATGTTACCCATCCGCAATGCTCTGTAGAGACGTTCTGGTGGTCTTACAGATAGGTGGAACAAACCAGCAATAATTCCCACAATTCCAGCAGCAATGTGGTGGGCGACAATGCCACCAGCATTGAATGGGTTAAACCCTTCCGGTCCCCAGGCTGGGGCTACTGGCTGAATAGAACCCGTTAATCCATAGGGGTCTGATACCCACATTCCTGGACCAAATACTCCTGTCAAATGGAAGGCTCCAAAGCCAAAACAGAGTAGACCTGATAAGAATAAGTGAATACCAAACATTTTTGGTAGGTCTAGAGCAGGTTCTCCGGTACGTTGGTCAAAGAACAGCTCTAAGTCCCAAAAAACCCAGTGCCATACAGCAGCTAGGAACAGCAAACCAGAAAGAATAATATGAGCTGCTGCTACACCTTCAAAAGACCAGAAACCAGGGTTAGTAGCGGCTTCTCCAGTAACACTCCAGCCACCCCAAGATTGGGTAACACCTAGACGTGCCATAAATGGCATAACGAACATTCCCTGACGCCACATTGGGTTCAGGACTGGATCGCTAGGGTCGAAGATTGCTAGTTCATAAAGGGCCATTGAGCCAGCCCAACCTGCTACTAGAGCAGTGTGCATTAGATGCACGGAAATTAGTCGTCCTGGATCGTTCAGAACAACTGTGTGTACTCGATACCAAGGTAGTCCCATTGACTACACTCCTCCTAATTAAGTGATGTCTATTCTGAAAGCTTTTTTCTTTTGTTTGTTATGCTCTTGTCTAAAATTGTCTTAGTTTTAGTCCAATAGTCAATATAGTCACTGACAAGATGGCCAATTTTATTCAAATAGGAGCATAAAAATTAAAACTATTTCAAGAATTGTATAGAGTTTTTAAGTTAATAGCAAGCAAACATTACAAAAGGAAAAAGTTGATGATGAATATTCAGTTAGATCAACTTTTGACTTTCAACTTAAGCCTAATGACTTTAGCTAATTTGACAGATGGCTGAGGTAGTACAAAGATATTCCAAGACTTTTTCAGAATTAATCAAGCGAGTCAACACCACGTTGCCAATATTCTGACTAGAAACAGACTTTTGAGCTTCAGCAGTGGGATAAATCTCTACCATCAATACTGGATCTTCGACTCGATGCAGCCACATTTTTTCATTTTTATCCAAAATACAAAGATTCATTTTTTCAATATCTGGTGCTCGTCTCCAAGCTGTTTCACTCCAGAGACCGCCGACAGTCCAAACTCTACCTACGGCCCATCCCTCTGATAAGAAGAAGTATTTCACAGACTTTTCTAAACTTGAGTAATTTATCAGAAAGTTTATCAAAGATTAAACCTTCTTTATGTTTTCAACTTAAAAGGTTCAGGACTTAAGATGTACGCTATATGTAGCGTACATCTTAAGTTTAGTTGGTAAAGAAAAAGAAAATACAATTTAAAATAGTGTTAATGGATAGTTTATCTGCTACTCAAATACTGATGGCTGTAATTGATAATCTAGATCAGATTTATTATTGTTCTCTCAAGAGTAATCGTTTAGTCGATGATACTGATGGTGTAAAAAAAATCTCAAAATCTGGGAACATTAAGTTGGATTCAAGGGGAATTATTATCGGGAAAAATTATAAAAATCAAGGGTTTTCCTAGGGATAAAAAAGCGAGTGCGTAATTCTGACTCAAGATAGTCAAATTATTTCGGGGTACTGTTAATAACAGAACAGAATTTATTGTGACTAATGATTTAAATAAATCTGCTATAGATGATAGCGTAGCTCCTCTGAAAGAGGCTGTATAATTTGAGTATCAAACTAGGTGTAAAATTGAGGAGTTTCACAGGGAGTTCAAGCAACTAACTAGACTTGAATGTTGTCAAGGCAGTTCTACACAAATTCAAAAAAATCACATTGCTTGTGCAATACTGCCGAGTGAATCATCTGAAGAATTTAGCATATAATTTAGGAAAAACTATTTATCAAATTAAGAATGGGTTATTATGAAAATATCTCACTTAGGAACTGAAATATCCAACCATAAGAGCTGATTTATAAAGCAAATATTAAGAGATTTAATTCTTTGCAATACAAGGGTTTTAGGAGTTATAGCCCAATAACACCTAAATTCCTGAGAGTTAGATTACATAAAGGTTTTAGCTAAGTTTACAAATCAGCTCTAAAAATGACAGTTATTTAACTTTTTCAAGATTGGGGATTTAGTTAGTAAATTGAGGCTATCTGATTAAAAATCGACTAACATTTCGGTTTCGCTTCGCGACATGAAAAGCGGAGCGAAAGCCTCAGAAATCGCCAAATTTGTTATGCACTATGCCGCATTTTTGCCTGATTCCTGAAATCTTGAGGCGATCGCTAAATTAGTAGGTGCTATATATAATGTCTTTGGGTAAGTCCTGAGGTTATTAAAAAAAATATATAGAACTCTTCATATCAAATCCGTTTAATTCGGTATAAAAAAATGTTCCATCTTCAACTATTACCAAATATTTCTCGATCTCCCCTACTGCCTATCTCCCCTACTCCCCTACTCCCCATCTAATTACACCGATGCTACCGGATTTGATATCATTCCTGGATCATACAGTCAAGTACAGTGGAAGTCGCCCGCAGTGTTATCCATAATGCCAGATTTGATATCACTAGTGCAGGATGGCGGAAATAACTAACCAGTTAAAAAAGGTTCAAAAGCTTGTACAATAACCTTTCTTCCCTTCTGCCTTCTGCCTCGTGCCTTCTGCCTTTTTGCACTAGAAGTTTACCATTATTCATGTAGCAATTAGAGCGATCGCCACAAGGGAAAAACCAATTTCCATCACCTGTTTTCCAACTGACAAATACTTCAACGTTGCTATCAATCCAAATTTTTTTCACCACAGGGAACCTGCTGATATTGTTATATCCTCCATTGTAATACCCAATGCCTCATCACGACAAAGGAAAGCTGCTAGTTTGCCAACTTCTTGTGGTTGTATAATTCTCTTCTGAGGATAGCTATGCTTGATTTCCTCTAAGTATTCAGCAGCAGTTCGACCTTCAATTTTAGCAAGTCGTCCTATCATCCCTTCAGCTAATTTAGTTTCTACCCACCCTGGACTAATTGAGTTACAAGATACTCCATAAGGTGCGCCTTCCAAAGCGACACAGCGAGTCAGTCCAAGAATTGCTGCTTTAGAAGTACAGTAGGCAGCGTGAAGCGGAGCACCTACTGAAGCAGAAGTCGAGGCAATATTAATAATACGACCCCATTTCCGTTTTATCATTCCTGGAAAACATAGCTTAGTAGTGCGATAGATACCGTTGAGGTTAATATCTATAACCTTATACCACTCTTCGTCAGGATGATTGCACATTTCATGCTCATAAGCAATTCCTGCCGCATTGACAAGAATATCAACTTTGTCAAATGCTTTTATTGTAGTATCATAAAAAGCCTGGACTGAGTCAGTTGAGGATACATCCAGATTCATTACTAGAGCTTTAACACCTTGTGACTCAATTTCACTCTGACATGAACTTGTGCTAGCAGAACGAGAACCGACTGCTACATTTGCTCCACTTTCAGCTAAAGCAATAGCAATAGATTTTCCTATGCCAGATGTACCACCTGTTACTATTGCTACGCGATTTTTTAGAAATTTTGCTTGATTCACATTTTTCAAGAATTATAGAAGCCATTTAGTGTTTTTACAAAGGTGCGGTTTTTTGTCAAAGCAGTTAACCCACCCCTAACCCCTCCCAGGAGGGGAAGTCAGGAGATAGACAAATAAAATATAGTTGTATCTTTCCAGCATTTCGCAGGAAATGCTTAAAATTGTTATTCAATCTGCAAGCGATTTTCGTAGAGTTTTTGGTAGTAAGGTAAACAAAATTCATAGGCTTGCTTTAGATGTTCGCTATCTTCTATTTTGGCATAATCTTTCTTTTCCCTTTCTTTAAATCCTTGACTAGATAACACATAATTATGCCACCCCCCTTCCCATTGATTGATTTCTGGTTGAGGTTTAGATTTCCATTCTAGAGCTTCTTCAATAAATGGTATACCTATAGCATTACAATAGGCTTTAACAGTTGCTTGAGGTTTTTTAACTAAATCATCTGAATCAATTACTACTGGTATTTTTCCAGTAATTTCTTTAGCCATTTCAAACAGCTTATCAAGTTGAGCATATCCAGTTTCTTCTAAGGTAAAATCAGACCAATTTTTAAAGAGAGATGGCAACATTTTTTCTGGATGTCTAATCAGAAAACTATTATTAAAATTAGACAAAAACTCTTGATTAGCTACAGGTGCAACCTGGTAACTCATATCTTTAATAAAAACTGGCTGCTTTTCATTTTCTTGCTTTAATCTTTCCAAAATACAACTAAAATTGTATTGGGGATCTGGTTCTATATCTGGATAACGAGTAGTATTACAACGTTCTTCAGAGTAGTAAAAAGATTTTCCAAAAGGTTCGTCATCTACGAAAAAATCTCCTCTTTCCCGCATCATACGCTCAAATGCAGTGGAAGTTGAGCGTGGTACTGCCCACAAAGCTAATATTTTTTTCATTTTTTAATATCCTGCTTAGTTTACTTTAGTTTAAAATCTCTTAATTTTGTTTTGCTTATCTCATTCTTCTAACACAGCAATTATCTTATTAATTGTGGGAATATTGACTTTTTGATCGAAGTTATAGTCTTTAAATTTGGCAACTATTCTATCATTAGGTTGATAGGAATTTTCATTGTCAGACACCCAACTACTTCCACAACCCCAGCGAATAACTTTAACTAATAAGTCTTGACTTAATCCTATCTTTTGACCTAATTTATAAGACTCCTGTAAAATAAGGTAATTGATATATGCCATTAACTCTGTTAGAGTTTGAGCAATTTCTTCTAAGGGTTCTTGTAATTTCTGCTGAGGTCTATCATAGTTGAATTGATAGGGATGAGGTTTTATCCGACCAAAATCATCTTTAACAAACTCATTAGAATAAACATAGTTCCGATTTAAACCATAGGGGGAAGGTGCTGTAAATCCTGGTATTCTCAAATCAATGTTATTCTCATCTTCAACTAATTTAGTTACAATGATATAATTTTCAGAAAATTTATATGTCTTTCCAGCTTGCCGATATCTAGCCTCAATAATTTTTCCCAAAGGTAAAGGAACATTGAATTCTTCAGCTAATTTCACAGTTAAATCACTATCCTTAGCTGCAATTTCTAAACTACAGGAATTGTCGTAACTGCCATCAAAGATAAATGGAGATATTTGTTCTGCTGCAAAACTATTAGCTTGGGATGCTTTCATAAACTGCCACATCCAATCTAAGGGAATACCACAGGTTTTAGCAATGATCAGCACTTCCCCCAAAACAACTATAGCAGTATAACACAGTAAATTAGTCAAGAGCTTAACAGCTTGTGCTTCGCCAATTTGATTCATAACGAAGAAGGATATTTTGCCTACACCATTCAAAACTTCCTTACTAATGTCAAACCCCTCTCGATCTCCACTAACATAAAAACTCATATTACCAAAATCTACCCCCATGTGGGATAAATTACTCACAGGAGCTTCTAGACTATAAACACCTTTTTTCTTAGCTTCCCCAGCAATATACTTGGTATTATGATAATCTGTGGTTGAAAAATCAATCCAAGTCGATCCAGTTTTCATTCCATTCAAAGCCCCATTTTCCCCTAATATATTTTCTGTAACATGATGGGGTAAAGGTAGATTAGTGATCACAATATCAGCATTCTGAGCCACTTCTTGGGGACTATTACACCAAACTGCTCCAGCTTCAATTACTGTTTTAGCTGCTTCTGGATATTTATCATAAACTTGCACAGGATACCCTAATTCTAAGAGTTTAAAAATCATAGGTCGTCCCATATGACCTGTTCCAATATAAGCAACTGTAGCTTTGTTTTTCATCTCAAATTTTTTCTCACTTACTTTAAGATTATTTGTTAAATAAGTCAATTCATTTTTCGGCTTTACGCTCAATCTCAGAAAGGTAGTTTTCAACAATTAATAATTAATAATTACCTCTCCTTGAAAAGAAGAGGATTGACTAATCATGAAAATTTTTCTTCTCTTGGTCGATTGGATATGGCGAGGATATCCGTTCTTGCAGACCCGCTCCGCTAAAGCCATCCCACCCTACGGGAAGCTGCACTAACGACCGCTTATTATCCCCTTAAAAGGGGAGGCGCATACCCACAATTTTTCGGTAAAACAGAAGAAGCAACTAATTTAATTAAGACTTTTCCCGGTTGAGGAATGGGTTTTGGTAATTGGGCATATTCCAGTTTTTCCATTTCTCCATACCCTTTTAGAATAACAGCTTTCATTAATTGTCTCATAGTTACTATAATTATTTGTAGCTGACTAAAAACTTGCTATCAATAATCTGATATCCTTGATTAAATCCAGCATCAATCAGCGCTTGAGTTGTCTTTCCTCCATCAAAAAAATAAAAACGGCAAAATTGCTCGCTGAGAATTTCCCCATTAGCTTGAGAAAACACATACCATTTATCAAGATAATTTCCCTCCTTCTTGATTTTCTGCTCATAAAAAATCTCATCTTTAATTTCCTTTTTATAGCTGGTATGACCTCCCTGAATTCCCAATGCTAATAATCCACCCTCGTCTAACTGACTGTGTAACTTTGCCAGCAACTGCTGATTTTTTTCTGGATCGATTATGTGGCTAGAAATTCTATATTCTCCATCTTCTTCCAATATACAAATAACACCTCCAGTTGAAACTATAGCTTCAAACTTTTCCTCAGTTTCAAATTCCGTAATATCTTGACAAATCAACCTAACATTTAAATTTGCTAATCTATTCTTAGCAATTTCTAACATTCGGGGAGAAAAATCAACGCCAACAATGTTATAGTTTGCCAAATAAAGCATTTTTTCAGTCAGTAATCCAGTTCCTACACCAATATCTAAAACTTTTCTTCTAGCACCAAGTAAGTTGTACAAAATATTGCTAAGGGAATCATAGTTAAAGTATCCACTTGTTAATAGGTTGTCATAGTAATTGGCTATCCCAATGTACTCATTAATCATTCATTTATTCTCATTAATTATTCCTCTGCTGATTAAATATCAAAGCATTTACAGATCAAGGTAAGTGCCTTTTTAGATATTGAAAAAGTGCCTATTTTTCAGCTATTCATGCTCAAAAAGTTAGCATTTTGGGGAAGAGTAGGGCAAAAAAATTACTGCCCCTACTCCTTAAAAAGAACTTTTTCAGCAAACCATAATTATTTTGAAGGTAATCCAATTTATAGTAGGTAATGAAATATTTTACACTACTCAAACAGGATTGCTATATTAAAGCTTAATTGGTGGAAACTCAATAATTTTTATCTATCTATAATTAAACTAATTCTTTCGCCCTACCTGCCCCTTCATGGGTTTCCCAAATTGACACAAAATTCTTCAACATTACTTCTTTAGAACTAATTTTTTCAGTAGTACCAAATGGTTCAATTATTGCATCAATATTAGGATAAACAAAGAAGGGAATTGATATTCTAGTTGCATCAGAATTACTATGAAATACTTCATGGGGCGTACTGACAAATAAACCTTTTGTCCACATTTGCAACAGGTCCCCTAAATTAATCACAAAAGCGTCTTCTACGCAGGGAGCATCTATCCATTCTTCTTTAGTATGAACTCTCAAAGAAGGCTGGGGAAAATATTCTTGAATTAAAACTGTAAATATGCCATTATCAGTGTGTTTTCCTGCTTTTCCCATCCCCGCAGGATAATAAATCGTGCGCTGGATTAATGTCGGTTCTGTAAAATATCGATCGAAGAAATTTGCTTCTAATCCTAAAGCTAAGGCGAATCCTTTTAATAATTTAGGAGTTACCTTTGTCATTATTTCTTTTTGTAGCTGATAATGAGAACTAGCAAAACCTGGAGCTACACTATCATCAGGTATAACTGTCGGACCGGTAAAAGGTTCCTCAGATAGAGGTCTTTCTATACCTAAATCGAAAACTTGTTTGGGGTCAAACCCAATTTCTTTATTCAGAAATTCTCCATACAAAGGAACGTAACCCCTGCAAGTTTTGGGATAAACTTTTTGGATATCTTGACGGTAGTTTAATTTAACATCTTCAGGTAGTTCAAAAAAATTCCGGGATGCCTCAATAGTTCGATTGATTATTTCTGAGGAAACTCCATGTTCTTTAAGATAGAAAAAACCATGTTCGTAGCAAACATCGTACAATTTTTTGATTTCTTGAGGGCTAGCTTTTTCTAATTCTGATAAGGAGATAATTGGCAGACTTTTCATAGAATCAATTTTATTTACCTATATAGTTCAATTTTACGTCTGAATTGCCACAATAAAAACCATAGAGTTAGCTAATTTTTGCTTTCCTCTATTGCTAGAAAATAGCTAAGGTTTTGGTAAAACCTAGGGAGTTGATTCTATCAGGTTTCCTGTTTGACTCTTTTGCCCTATTATGGAAGTAATAAGGGCTATCTTAAAAGTACTAAGACTAATTCAAAAACAGTACCCGAGCGAAACTTTTAACAAGCTCCTGTTCATAGAGAGAAACAGGAGTAGTGCTGCATAACTTTTCGGGGTGGAAAAATTATCAGAATCAACATCCTAGGTAAAACTGGCTGCACGTGATCGCTAAAGCTATGTAGTTAGCTTTTTCTTGGGTAGCTTTCACTCTTCGCTCACAGCAGCTTGTCAATTAACAAACTGCAAAAGCCCAATAATGCGCCCCTTCTTCGGAAATATATGGACTATCTTTAACATGGTTGACCAATGTAACTTTACCTTCTTGTTGGTAGCGGTCGCAAACTTCTTGGAAGTTAGTGCTATCATAATAGCTCTTGCGAGTACTTACTACTATCCATCCTCCTGGTTTGGTAATGCGGATTAGTTCTGACAAAGCAGTTGGTGGTACATGACCTAAAGTGAACACGCCACAACAAACTGTCGCATCATATTGGTTGTTCTCATAAGCTTCATTTTTTTTCGTGAGGTCAATTCCACTTTCCAGAAAATTATAAACACCTGTCGAGCGAGCTTGTTCTACCATTCTTTCAGACAAATCAGATCCATCTATATTCTGATAACCTTTTTGCTTGAGGACAATACCTACTAAACCAGTTCCACACCCTGCATCAAGGATTTCAATATTGCGATTACTGGTGTCTATTGCTTTCAACCCATCATCGCTCTTTAGACTTCCTAAGAAATTCACGATGTACTCAGGACCTGTATACTCTTCGTTAGATACATCATTATTGTATGCTACTGCCCATTTATCATAATATTCTTGTATCTTTTCAGGATTACCAGACAAAGTATGGGCTTCTTTAATTGCGTCAAAACTATCGTTAGTTTTTGCTGTTACTGCTTGATTCATAATTTTTAATGGCTGAAAACTACTTTTTTTAGAACCTTTGTTGACTATAATACTATTTCTTCAGAGTTTACTCTAACTTAATTACCATGATTTTGGTCAGTTTGCAAAGATATTCCTACCATATCTTCTAGTAATTTCACTACGGACATTTCTCCCTGGTCTTGACCATATTTTGCCTGGGCAGCATGGAAAATATTCCTTGCTTGATTTCCCATCATTAAAGGTACATTTGATTTCTGAGCGAGTTCATCAATAAGCCGTAGATCTTTAACGCACAATTTGATAGTAAAAGACGGATCGTAATGTCCTGCAAAAATAGAGGAAATATCATGATGTGCCACCCAACTACTACCCGCACTAGATTTAATCATTTCTGCTAAATTAGTTAGGGGAATGCCAGCTTTTGCTCCAAGAACAAGTGCTTCTCCAATTGCACAAGCATTGATAAACCAGAGCATATTAGTAATTAGCTTAGTTATATTTCCTGTCCCTAAATCTCCTGCATAAAATATTTTTTCTGCCATAGGTTCAAGGATAGGTTTTGCTTGTTCAAATACCTCTAACTCACCACCTGCAAAAAATATTAATTCTCCCCTTTCTGCCCCATCTACTGCATTGGTTACCGGTGCTTCTAGCACTTTTATTCCTGCGGAAATAACTTTTCGAGCTATTTCTTGGAATAAGGTGGGAGAATTAGTTGTGCAATCAATCCAGATGGAACCGGGACTAAAACTTTTCAAGATACCTTTTTTTCCTAGCACAACACTTTCTACTGCTGCAGGATTAGGTAACATGGTAATAACGGTATCTGTTTGACTAGCAACTATTTCTGGGGATTCTGCCCACTTTGCCCCTTTTTCAAGGAGGTTTTTTGCCGCCTCTTGACGTAAATCATGGACAACTACAGGAAAACCCGCTTCAAGTAAGTTTCGCGCCATGGGATTTCCCATGTTGCCAACACCGATAAAACCTATCTTATTCATGCTTTATTTATTTAATTTAATGACAAAAAAATCAGGTATCAAGCCTCCCATTTCCAGGCAGGGTCAATTTACTCTAACTAGATAAAAATTTTATCCTTTGAAATCTCCTGCATCTTGCTAGAATTAGTTAACCAAAAATATAGGGTTGTAAATATTGTCTGATGACAAAGAATTAGCCCTGCCCTTTCAAGGGGATAAAAAAATCAACTTCAGTATTTCAAACCTTCTACTAAAGTAGGAGAGGAGGTACTAATAACTGAAATGATACGATGTGCAACAAAGCCGGGAAAAATTACTGTTTCTGAGTCTTTAGATCAAAGTCTTTTGATCTAAAGTTACTATTATCTTCTTGATTGGAAAAAGTTGCACATGACGTTTTAATTTCTTAATTTTCTAACTTTTAACTTTTAGTTTGACTAAAATCAGGATTACCTAATTTTCTGATAGACATGATATTGCTTGCAGGAAGTTATATTTTGAAATTTAAAACCACATTCATCCAATAAGAGTTGAGCCATAGTTTCTGGTAGAAGTTGATAAGTACAAGTTTGCTTTGCTAAGACAACTTGATCCTGAGAAAATATATAGTGTTTATCAAATTTATCATGGGGAATTGGTAAGATTTTTTGACTGTAAGTTATCCCATTAGATAGAGTTTCTTCATAATCTTTGTGAACACCTTGAACACTAAAAATTAAGTATCCTGCATCGTTTAAATGATTTGCCACATTCTGGAAACTTTTAATAATATTTTCTACTTTTGGCAAATGGCTACAAAAGGTATATTCTGTTTGGCCGTCGTCGATAAAATACCAAATTCCTCCATTAGAAAAAGCTGCATCAAACTTCCTTTCTAAATCCATAGTTAATACATTTTTATGGTGTAAAGCCACGTTTTCACCAAGGCGCTGTCGTGCTTTCACCAACATACTTTCAGTGAAATCGATTCCTAAAAAATCAATTTCAGGTAATTTTTTGATTAATTTTTCCGCAACTAATCCTGTACCAACTCCTAATTCCAAAACAGAGTCACTTGATTTAAGAATTTCTGCTAGGGCATCTGTTTGAGTGTCGTAATCATAATAACCTGCGGTCATCAAAAGATCGTAATATTTTGTAATGCCAGTATATTGATTGATTTGTTGTTTCAATATTTTTTTCATTAGTTTTTTAGTTTCATTAACATGACCTAGACAAAACAGTGCCAGACAATAAGCTTAAATTATAAACAGGCAGAACCCTCGACGTTAAAAAGGTATATAACCCTAATTACCGTGCAAATAGTTAAAAAGTTTTTAAATGCCTTCTCTAAAACTCTTTAAGCCTCTTGAAGAGGGCATTTAGACACTTCATAATACTATTGAATAAAACTTTAGTTTTATCTATCATCAAAAATCTTTCTTGCTAGAGTTACAAGAAAGTCCTACAGAACCCATTTGATATGTTCTTGCCTAATCATTAGCCTACAGTTTCTTGGTTTAATCATTTTATTGGCATAATATATTTCCATTCAACCTACCTAGTCCGAAATTGCTCAATATACTAGCTACTTCAGAAGCTAAATTTAGCTCAAAAAGTATAGCAAATCGGTTGTATATATTCAAGATTAGTTGAGAAACTGACCACAAGTCAACACTTAAATTTTGGCTTAATCCCTGAGAAATGGGAAGAAACTCAAAAATTACACTTGTTGAGTTTCTTCCCCTAATATTTTTGGTATTATCGCTCAGTTTTTGCTAGTTTTCGGCTAACTTCTTCCTTTTGGTCCTAAACCTACTGCACCTGCATAAACTGCGCGATCACCCAATTCATCTTCAATCCGCAACAATCGATTATATTTGGCCACCCGTTCACTACGACAGAGAGAACCAGTTTTAATCTGACCTGCCCGTGTTCCTACGGCTAAATCAGCAATAGTTGTATCTTCTGTTTCTCCCGAGCGGTGACTGATAACTGAACGGAAACCATTACGAGTGGCTAAGTCAATAGTTTCTAGAGTTTCAGTCAGGGAACCGATCTGGTTAAGTTTAATTAAAATTGAGTTACCAGCACCCATATCAATGCCTTTTTGTAAACGAGAAGGGTTGGTAACAAATAAGTCATCTCCCACTAATTGAATTTTGCTACTTAATTTTTGGGTGAGCTGTACCCAACTGTCCCAGTCGTCTTCATGTAGGCCATCTTCTATGGAGACAATGGGATATCGATCTACTAAACTAGCTAAATAATCAATCAATTCAGTGGGAGAATGAGTTGCGCCGTCGTAAATATAGTTACCATCTTTGTAAAATTCGCTAGCTGCTACATCTAGGGCAAGAGCTACTTGTTTTCCTGGTTTGTAACCAGCTTTCTCAATCGCTGCAATTAATATATCTAATGCTTCTTGGTTTGAACCTAAGTTGGGAGCATAACCACCTTCGTCTCCTACTCCACCTAGTAAACCTTTGTCTTTGAGAACTCCACTTAGGGTAGCGAAGACTTCTGCACCCCAGCGCAATGCCTCTTTAAATGAAGGTGCGCCCACAGGTACGATCATAAATTCTTGAATGTCTACGTTATTCGCAGCGTGAGCACCGCCGTTAATGACGTTCATTAGGGGTACTGGAAGCAGACTTGCTTGTGGGCCACCTAAATAGCGATACAATGGCATACCAACAGAGTTAGCTGCCGCTTTAGCTGTTGCTAGGGAGACCGCAAGGATAGCATTTGCTCCTAGGTTGCTTTTGTTAGGGGAAGCGTCTATTTCGATCATTTTGCTGTCAACTAAGGTTTGGTTGAGAGCATTAATTTTGACTAGGGTGGGGGTAATTTGTTCTTCTACGTTTTTGACTGCTGTGAGTACCCCTTTGCCACCGTAGCGTCCCTGATCTCCATCCCGAAGTTCATGAGCTTCAAAGCTACCTGTAGATGCACCACTAGGCACTTGGGCCAGTCCAACTATACCGTTGCCTAGGTGGACTTCCGCTTCAATTGTTGGACGACCACGGGAGTCAAGAATTTCTCTGGCGTGGATTGATTCAATACCTGTCTCCATATTTTTTCTTCCTTATTCTGTCAAGTTTGATGGTATTGGCTAAATACTAATTACGGGTTTCTTACGCTATGGGGAGTCGTCTTTGTCAACCCAAATTAGCAAAATTTAGCATTTCCACTGACAGAATAGAAGGTTAATCCGGCTTTTGAGCTAGATATCAAAAATGTTTAATAATTTTATCAATTCTCTTTCTATACCACTAATTTTACCTAAATATGTAATTTCATATATTTTTTTAATAATTTTTTAAAATATATTTAATCTCAATATTTCTATTCGTACTCATATCAAAATGATGAGTTTTAGTTGAATATTAATGATGAGTTAATTTTTCAAAATATACTTTTTTTGACTATAAAAAATTGATTTAATGGTTTTATATATGCTATTTTTATTGGGATAAATAACTCTATAAATTTATAAAATTTTTACTTTAAATTAAGGACAATATACGTATTTTAATCTTTTTTTTTGCTAAAAAAAACTTGATTTGCTTTAGGTAGTATACTTTTTATAAGGATAGGAAAAATAGGATAGCTGTTGGTTTTGCCAGGTAAATAGGGCAAAAGGTAGTAAGGTAGTAAAGATTAAGACGAGGCATGAAAAACTACTTTTTGATCGGCAGATTTGGTATCAGGAAGATTTAACCTCTTTTTGAATCAAAAAATAAAATTGTAAAAACTTAATACCAAGTTAATATGAAGTTGCATAGAATAATATTTTAATCAGAGTGAAATGTAGATCGAGACAGACAAGTTAATAAATTTCATAATTCTGTGGAGTCTCACATAATATTGGTATAACACCTAACAGCTAATACCTAACACCTAATTCTGTAGAGTCTCACATAATATTGGTATAACGGCAGAAAAAAAATTAGTAGTCATGAATAGAGTTACTTATAGAAATATCAAAAGTTATACCAAATTCAAAAAAGTATGGTCATAGTCTAGAAGAAGGGAACAAGGACTAGGTAACGTGCATCTCGGAACAGAGTTCTATCACTAATTATCCGGACTTGATATAAGTAAAGAGATTTGCGCTCCTGTTAATTCTTAGCTCCTGACTCCTCCTTTTGCAAAAGCCACTATAAAAAGGTAGTCCTGCATAGTAGTGGTAAGATAATTTAAGGATAAAATCAAAAGTTTTTTGTATCTACTCAATATGATGGGGTAGGCAATTATGATAGCTGCCAAGACCAAAAATCGCGCTCGAGAAGATCGGCTAAATCACAAAAAAGAATAAAGGATCAAGAATAATAACAGGAGAATCAAGTTGGTTATAGAAGATGAAATATGAGACAAAATAATGACAGCAAAAAATTAGTAGAGCAAGTCCTGCAAACAATTAACCCGACCGAAATTGCAGACAAATCCTTGTCTCAAACAGTAGAGGTATTACTGAACCTGATAGAGCAATTACAGACACAACTCAAAGAATTACAAACAGAAAACCAACGTTTAAAAGACGAAAATAACCGTCTTCAGGGAGAACAACAACAGCCCAAAATCAAAGCCAAAAAACCAAGAGGATTTTCCCAGAACTACTGATCACAAAAAGAACGAAAGCCACCTCAAAACCATTCAAAGGGCAGTAAAAAATCTCAGCTCAAAATAGATAGGGAAGAAATACTAGAGTACCCTATGGAATTACTACCCATTGATGCAGAGTTTAAAGGTTACGAAGAAGTAATCATTCAAGATATTACCTTGGGAACCGATCATGTATTATTCCTGAAACAGAAATACTACTCACACTCTACGCGAAAAACTCCCAAGGCAGAATTACCATCAGGTGATGAAGGAGAATTTGGCCCAGGAATTAAAAGCTTAATCATTAGTTTGTACTATGGGGGAAATATGACCCAAGGCAAACTATTAGAGTTTCTAGAGGACATGGGCATTTCCATGTCAGCCGGGCATTTGTCCAATCTGTTAATCAAAAACCAGTCTGGTTTTGAGACAGAAAAAAGTGAAATCTATGAAGCCGGACTATTAAGTAGTCCCTGGCAGCACTTTGACCAAACAGGAGCCCCTGTGGGAGGGGTTAACTATACTACGAATGTAGTGTGTAACCCTCTTGATACGGTCTACTTTACTACTGCCAAAAAAGATAGATTAAGTGTACTTCAAGGTTTACTTGACCGACGAGAATTAGAGTTTATTATCAATCAAGAGACTTTTTCACTGTTGGAGACCTTACATATACCAGATAAATGGAAGAAGTCTCTGGAATTGTTGCCCCAAGAAACTGTATTGAATTCCATAGAGTTTAATGGGCTACTAGATAGAGATTTACCATTATTAGGGCCACAAATGCGTCAACGTATTAAAGACGCAGCAGCAATCGCTTTTGATCATCAGCAAACTGACTGGCCAGTTATAAAAACTCTCCTCTGTGATGATGCACCGACCTTCAAGTTACTAACCGATAATTTAGCTTTGTGTTGGGTACATGAGGGACGAGATTATAAAAAGTTAACTCCCAAGGTTAATGATCATCAACAACTCCTGGAACAATTCTTGGATGATTTTTGGGATTACTATCGAGAGTTACTTGCTTATAGAGATGCTCTCACAATTTCAACTGCCCATAGATTACGCTCTGAATTTTCTCGACTTTTCGACACTCAGAGTGGTGATCAGCAGTTGGATGAACGAAAACGATTAACTGCGACCAAGATTTCGGAGTTGCTGTTGGTGTTAGACCATCCGGAATTGCCGTTGCATAATAACCCGGCAGAGTTAGCTGCTAGGACTATGGTGAGGAGACGCCATATCAGTTATGGAACTCAGACGACTGAGGGGACTGCATCTTGGGATACTTTTATGTCCCTTGTTGCTACTACTCGCAAGCTGGGATTGAGCTTTTTTGAATATGTACGCGATCGCATTTCTCAGACCAGAAATATTCCCTCTCTGGCAACTATTATTGACGATCGCTCTTCTATTAATTCCCTTGGCTGGTCTTGGCAGCTATCATAATTGCCTACCCCATCATATTGAGTGGATACAGTTTTTTGATAGTTAGATAATATTGCTAAGGCTTGGGAAAAAACTTATTGTTCCTCGGAAGTGATAGAATCGTTATGGTTAACTTTATTAATAATCTAACATCGCAAACGGTTGATCTTCGGAGCTTCTCTTAGGGTGGGATGGCGTTAGCGCTTGCGATAGCATTCCGCTAGGAAAGCGGCTCTGTCAAGAGCGGACCTCCTCGTCATATCTAATTGACCAACAGAGCAGTCAGATCCCGCATCGGTGGCAGATGCAAGGGAATGCTGACCAAGAGAGGGAATGCGCACCAAGCAGGTTAAAAAATATTCCCCACCTCCTTATATTCCCACATCCCCATCTCTTTTTAAATAGATCTCAAATGGGTTCTATAGTAATTATTTTGGTCAAAAAACAGCAGTGGAAGCATCTTGCTCCCTTATAGTGCCACGCGCAAGTCAGATAGGGGAACAGTGGAATTGGTGAGGTACAGAAGTAATTGACTGAGGAGAGAGCATTTATAAATTTCCTAACCTTTGCCTTTACTACTTTACCGAAAAAATGGGTTTAAAGCCTCCCCTAAAAGGGGGACTTTCTCTGCATCAATATTTTTTTCAAATAATTGTTTGATCTGGGAAAATGTGTGATCAAATAATAGTATAAAAGCAAAAAGATAACAATCTTAGTAAGAGAGGCCAAGTTATTAAACGGGACATCAAATCAATATAAATCCTTGGATGAAGCTATCAGAACAGCACAGTTTATTAGAAATAAAGCTGTCAGATATTGGATAGACAACCAAGGAGTAGATATAGCAATGAGCGCTGGCACGCTTTACATACTACTAATGTCTTAACATGTAGTATTAAGTTCTGCTACATGACCGATATTTTTGATATGCGATCGCAACTCAGTTCCTCTGTCGTGAGCCAAATAT
>NZ_JAAHGB010000045.1:0-59197 GCF_010672695.1 Okeania sp. SIO1H4 | reverse complement strand
CTGTGGTACAAAACACGACAGAGACGAGAATGCAGCAATAAATATATTAGTCGCGGGTGGGCAATCCGAGACAAAAAACGGGCATGGAGGCAAGTGTAACCCACCCCCATCCCCTCCCGGGAGGGGATGGGGGTGGGTGCAGCAGCCTGTGAGATGCCAACCCGCCGAGGAGCCACGGCTCGGTAGGAATCCCCGTGCCTTTAGGCCGGGGAGGATGTCAAAAGGGTTTGATTGGGAATACTAGAAACCCACGTCGAATGGCATGGGATATTTTTAGTAATATCAAATCCGTTTAATTAGGTATAAAAATATTGTCCATCTTCACCATTAGGAAATCTTGATATAGCGTTTCTCAGACTACTGAGGTACTGGTGTTTTTCTTCTTTTCTCTCTTGGTGCGCGCCTCCTTGCGACTGTCGTTGTTGCGGGGTCGCACCGCTATTCTCTGTTTCCCGAATTACTACTCCCTACTCCCCCACAACAAACGAATTTTGACCTCACCAGCATGGGAATTGCTATAACTGTTTTTCCTCTTGACTCCTGAGGACTGACTCCTATCTTCAAAAGATTTTATACCGATGCTACCGGATTTGATATAACCTCAAATTTGATACTTTTTAATAAAAATCTAATGGCTTCCTGCCCAAGTCACCCACTTGCGAGAAACACCTAAATGAGAGCTAGCTGCACTTAATTCTGCTTGATTAACATTTGCTGCGGTCAAATCTGCGCCACTCATTTCTACTTCATTCAGGTTTGCTCCAATTAAGTCTGCACCAGTAAGGTTAGTACTACGCAGATCTGCTCGATTCAGATTAGCTCGTGCTAGGTTTGCTCCTGTCAAGTCAGCACCGATTAGATTAACATCACTTAAATTCGCGCTACGCAAGTCTGCATAACTAAGATCGGCACCAGATAAATTTGCTTGACTTAACTCAGCTCCACTTAGTTTTGCCCGACTTAAGTCAATCCCACTTAAATCAGCTTGATTTAGATTAATCATAGTCAGTTTTACCCCACGCAGATTTGCATTACTGAGACAAACTCCTCGAAAATAACGTTTTCCTATAGAGTAGCGACTCAGGAATTTTTGAGCATCCATATTTTTCAACTCCGTTTGAGAAAATTAGTTTTTTAAAGATTGTTTATTTTTTCATGGTGGCAGAAACATCAAAAAATGTAGCTAAAACTACACAAAAGTTTAAAATTTTATAAATTTGTATGAAGCTCAATTGATATCATGAAGGGAGGAGTTAGGGGTGGGTTGACTCCTGACTCCTCCGTCATTTATTTATAACTATTCAACCGGACATAATATAATTTCAATCTCCACCAATCTTCTAATAAAGTGTACAAAACAGGAACTACAATTAAACTCAACAAAGTAGAAGTAATTAACCCTCCAATAATTGCCACAGCTAAGGGTTGTCGTAATTCTGCTCCTGCTCCTAATCCCAAGGCGATCGGCAACATTCCTAAAACTGTCGAACTTGTTGTCATTAAAATGGGTCGCAGTCGCACCAACCCAGTTTGCAAAATAGCTTGTCTGCGCTCTAACCCTGACTGACGCAGTTGATTAATATAATCCATCAATAACAAAGCATTTTTATCCAGTAAACCGAGGAGAAAAATTAGACCGAGTAGGGAAATAACGCCAAAATCACTCTGAGTAAATAATAATCCTAACATTGCCCCCACAATAGACAAAGGCAAACACAAACCTACTACCAAGGGTTCTAAAAATCTACCAAAAAGTAATACTAAGACTGTCAACATACATACAACAGAGAAACCTAAAGTTACAAAAAAACTACCAAATACTTCCCCTACTCTCAAAGAATCTCCACCTAAATCTAACTTGACACCAGGAGGTAAAATTGGTTGAGATATTTCTAGTGCTAAATCTATAGCATTCCCTAATCCTAAACCCTCAGAGAGATTAGCTGTAATATAGATAACCTGCTTTTGACTGCGATGAGTTATTTCCATGGGGTTATCGAAATTATTATACTGAGGCGCAATAGTTAAATCGACAAATCCTGGTAATTTGGCAATTTGAGTTTGAATTTTTTGAGCTGTATTGTAGATAATTTCTCGATTATCTCCTAATAACATTACCTCAAAAGGTTTTCCGGCACCAGTCTCAACAAATGGAATATCCTCCACACTAACACTAATATTTTTTAACTCAGATAAAGCTTTACGAGTTTGCTTTTGTATTTGGGCAGTAGTGAGCGATCGCTCTTTTTTGAGTTTTACATATATTTTACCACGATTTGGTTCGCCTTGGAAACCTGCAATACTAAAAACTGATTCTACTTCTGGGGAGGATAAAACAATTTCCTCGATATTTTGCGCTACTCTACGAGATTTTCTTAATAAGATCCTAGTGGGAGATTGAGTTAGACCGCTAATCCAATTAAATGCTCCTTCAGGAAAAATTGAGTTATTGGCAGGTGCTTGATTTGCTTGGGGTGGAGGAACACTTTCAGTATTTTTAGCAAAATTAGGTAGAGGGTAAGTGTAGGTAATATTAAATTCTCCTCGGTCTAGTTGGGGTACTAAACCTTTAGGGATTAGAGGAATCATTGCCACACCAAGAATGAAACTGAGTAAAGCTATTGCTATAACAATTTTTCGATGGTCTAGGGACCAGTTAAGTAATTTTTGGTATTGATTGGATAAAGTGTTCTCCCACTTTTGTGTTTGATTGAATAAACTCTCTAGGTTATAAAAAGAACTTCTGACTTCTGACTCCTGACTTCTGACTTCATCATAATTTCCTTCTAACTTCTGACTTCTGCCTTCTGCCTTCTGCCTTCTGCCTTCTGCCTTCTGACTTCTGACTTCATTATTATTTCCTTCTAACTTCTGCCTTCTGCCTTCTGCCTTCTGCCTTCTGCCTTCTACCTTCTGACTTCTGACTTCATTTAACCACCAAACTGCTAATACTGGGGATAAAGTGCGGGCGACTAATAAAGAAATTAATACTGCGGCGGAAACTGTTAAACCAAAGGGTTGAAAAAATTGACCAAGGGTATCTCCCATAAAAGCGACTGGGAGAAATACTGCGGCAATAGTGCAGGTAGAAGCAACAACTGTTAACCCTATTTCATCAGTACCATTGATGGCCGCTTGTCTGGGAGTTTCTCCTGCTTCGAGATGTCTGGCAATGTTTTCCACATCTACAATAGCATCATCAACAACAATTCCAATTATTATTGCTAAGGCGAGGAGGGTAATAGTTTCTAGGTTAAATCCAAATATTGCCATGATAATACAAGTACCTAATAGAGAAATAGGTATTGCTAAAGCTGTAATTATGGTGGCTGAAAAATTCCGCAAGAATGGAAAAATGACTGCTACTGCTAGAATAATTGCTAATAATAAAGCATCAATAGTAGCTTGGGTTGCTTCCTGAATATAGTCTGCTTGAGTTTCTGCTAAAGCGAGTTTTATTTCTGGCAATTCAGACTGCATTTTTGCTACAGTTGCTTCTACTTTACTTACAGCTTCTAAAGTATTGGCATCAGCACGTTTTACTACTTGGAAAGCTATGGCATTTTTATGATTGAAACTGACTAAAGTTGGGAAAGTGTTAGGGAGTGATGTGTCAGTGTCTTTTTGTTTGAAGGAAGCATCTCCAAGTAGGTTGACTTTTAAAACTTCCGGTAATTCTGAAATAGTAGGGATAATTTGATTTTGAGCAATGGCAGTTAATTCTTTGAGGGTCTTACTGTCACTGACAATGGCGTAGCTAATTGCTGCTGACTCATTGAGGTCAAGACTGATTATGTCTAAATTAGTTTCTGGAGGGAGAGGTACTTGTTTGAGAGCAGTTTCCACATCTGCTGTTGCTGATTTTAAATTGTTTAGGGTAGTAAAAGCTATGTTGATAACTGCTTGACCTGGATATGTTGAGGAGCGTAATTCATACATCCCTTTTGTTTCGAGGATTTTAACAGCTTTTTCGATGGGAGTTGTAATTTGCGTTTCTGTTTCGATAGTATTGTCAAAATTTGCTGTTGCTTGTACTACCACCACTGGAAAACTGACTTCTGGAAATAAGCCATATTTGAGACTACTAAAGGCAAAAAAACCTGCTATTACTACACTTAACCAAAAACAAATAGTTAACCATGGTTTAGCGATCGCCCTTCTGGAAATATTCCAGCGTTGTCGTAGATTTTTTGCTGTAGATTGTTTCATTATAATTCAGGTTTAAAACTTCTTCTTTTTTGAAGAAAAAAAAATCTTATTCGCCAATCTTATAATTTTCTGATAATTTTCAGCAGAGGTAATTATTAGACATCTTCAGAAAAGAGGCAGTAGGCAGTAGGCAGTAGAGGGAAATAATTGATGATTTCTGTGTGATAATTGATTTTATTTTTTATTATTGGAGATGTCTATTAAAGTAGATTTCATCAGGCGTGATGTACATCCTTTGCGGGCAAGATGCCCGCACTACAAACATCTTAACGTTAATATTTGTACCTCATATACGACCGAATCTGCTGTAATTTTTGAATTACCACCTACTACCTAACTAACTAATTTATTAACTCTTCAGCACAAATCTCTCCAACTTCTATTAATTCTTCTGGCGTTTCTTCCTTTGCTGCTTTGTTCATTAATTTCTGAAATTTTTCTAAGGTATATTTAGATTGAAACTGATTCAGGGTACAATCACATAGTGTTTCAGCTTGTTCTGTTGATAATCCTTTTGTCACAGCATTAATTTTACAACTTGCTTGATAAACCTCCGTAAAATCTTGAGGATATTCGTTTTGAGATAGTAATTTAGGAGTTTGACTTTTTGCTTCACTCACCAGTAAACTACAGTAAGCTATACTTACCAAGGTTAATAAAAAAACAGTAACTAAAGGTTGTTGTTTGCCGCTAATTTTCATCCTAAGAATTAGTCCTTTGTTAGACCGGAAAGAGAGGATATTTTATGATAATTACTTAAGCTAAATTGTGTAATTTTTTTGATAATTAGGAAACATTTTTTTGATATTTTATATATGTTAAGTAACCTCAATCTATTATTGATTATTGCTGTATAATTATCCATCAACTGACAACTTTTTAGAGTAAATTTAAATTATAAAATGGGGGAGGCGATCGGGTAATAGAAAAAATAAAATATTTCTCAACTCTCTTAACCTCATGCCTAAATTATAGTCATTAGCAGTAAGATATTAGCTTTTAATTTTTTGGCTTAATATAGAGCAAAAATGTAGTCTAGTTAATGTACTTAATCAATATGCAAAACCCTATTATATTGTCAATTTATCTTTTTCTTTTGGGTTTAATACCCGGCTATCTAAACGGTGTTTACAATTGCTTGGGGTTTGTAGACACAAAGTAGCTTGTCGAACACTGTCGCTATCCACTTTTTCCTTTTTTATTCTTGCTTCTTCCTTTTTCCTTCTTGCTTCTTCAATACTTAATCTAACCAAATTTCCCACCAAGAGCCAGACTTAGATTCCGATGACTCTACCTCTTTAATCCTGTTAATTTTTTCCCCTTGATGAATCTTACCTGCTGCTTGTTCGGCTGCCTCTTCTTTACTTCCTGCTTCGACTATTATATCCCTACGATTAAGAGTGACACGATATTTCATATTTTTTTTACCTCATATAATCTACAATAAGAACTTTACCATAATTTTATAACATCATATAGATAAACCGGATTTATGTCACCAAAAACCCGGTTTTCCAATTTTTTTAAGTTTGTTCTCTGATTTTTTTCTATATCTGAGATAGGGGTAGATTTAAGCATAAATATTTCTGTTAAGTAGAACATTCTCGATCTATAAATATACCCCTACAGTTTTTTATGAGAATAATCATCTGGACATGATGTTAAACAGGTTTAGTTAAGTTAGAACAATAACTATCATTTACTACTACAGAATTAATATTTATAGGCTCCATATCTGATGATTCTGGTATCCACCGATTTGTAGGATGAAAGACTACCTTTTTACAAACAACCTGAGTATTACTTAAAGACGCATAATCCCAAGTAAAAATTTCTGGGTCTCTAATATTTGCATTAGCGGGCACTTTAACTAATGCACTTAGCAAGACTAACTCCAGGGTTATCAAAGCAACAATTGCGTATTTTAACATAGACCTCCTAAACTGATTTTGTGAATAATTAATTTTCAGATAATAGTTTGATTCTTATTCCAATTATCTCATAATTTTTCTGAGAGTGTCAAGAACTTGGGAGGAGTCAGGAGAGAAGAATAAAGAGGAAGAACAGGAGAAAGTTTTTTATCACTAATTATCAGGACATGATATTACTAAATAATTAAGGTTTAAAGGTTATTATTTGAAGAATAAATAAGAACAAAAAATATTTTTGCTCATCCTATCCCTTTTAAGCAAAGGTAATTATTAATTGTTGAATTTTAAAAAGCCTTTTATGAGGGAATGCTGCGCAACCAGATACCTAATTCTATGCACAATTTTTTAGGTTGATAAATGATGGGAATTTCAAAATAGATGATTCCCGTTTTTCTTGGGATACCTATAGTATTGTTTTTCAAGGATTTATGATTTCAACAACTTTCGCTCAACTTCAGGCAAAATATCCCTACTATCAAGAAGTATTTCAGCGACTTTATCAAAATTATCAAGTTGTTCCCTGTTCCTCTTCTTTTCGATTTAAATAGCAGAAGGTAGAAGGTAGAAGGAATGTCTGAGTTTTAAGCTTTTGATCTGTTCGCGCTCTTTGCTTCAACCACTATACTTATGCAAGACTTCAATAATTAAGTAGTTAGTATAATTCAATAACGTTAAGAGCGATTATTAGCAAGTAAGTGTATATTATTCTTATGTTTACTACTCCCCCACTCCCCCATTCCCCAACTCCCCTTTCTTCCTCTAATACCTACGATTAATTCTATCTCTAGCAGCTACTCCTAAAAAATATTCTATAGGTTGCTCCGAATTAGAAACAACTACAAATTGATAATAACCAGAGGTTAGGGTTTGACCCCTCCATAGATTTATATTTCGATCTTCTACTAATGCTCTAGACCTACCACGATACTTTTCAGGAGGATAAATAGATAAGAAAACTTCTGGAGAATTAACTCGTAACCTGACGCGTAAAATTTGGTCTGCTTGTATCCATGCTAAATAAATTTTACCTTCTCCTGGTTGTAAATTACCATTCACAACTTCTCTAAATGAACCTGGTGTAAAACGAATTTCTTCTAAAGATTTTCTACTTTGTAAAGCTTTCATTGTATCGGTAGCGATCGCTTGCCAAATTTGACCCATTGGTAAACCAATTATGTTTTTTCCACGGGGTTGTTCTGAGAATAAATAAAAAAATCGAGCATCGGTCAAATCATTAAAAGCTGTACTACTAATATTTAATCTATGAAGTTGAGACTTCCATCGATAAATATCATCTTTACTATAATTTCCTAATCTACGACGAGCATCTAAACTTAGCGTTTCTAGTTTGTTAAGTAACTGGTTTGCTATTTCATACCACCGCCACTTCCATAATTTATCTTCTGAAGTTTCATCACTCAAAGTTTGCCCTTTTTTTTGAGGATATTTAGCGTAGAAAAAGTCATCTACTAAAGGAAAAAAGAAAGACTCTTCAATGCCAGATTTTTGGAGGCTATCGCTCAATTCTTGGGGTTTCTCTTTGACAATTTTATCTTTTTGATTAGAGTTGTATTCTAACCAAAAATTACCAGCTATCCAACCTATTCCTCCCATGCCAAATATTGTTACTAATACTAATAAAATTGTTGACCAAATTGAAAATTTTTGAGGGTTATTAGTCGTAGCTGGAATTTGGGAAACTGGTGTTGTTGTGACATTGGAGATTTGATCTGCGGTAATAGGTTGAGTGGAGATGACATTTGGTGCTGCTTGGGTCGGTGTTAGGTCAGTGCTAGAAGCAAAATTTTCAAGCTCTGCTATAACTTGACTAACTGTAGAATAGCGATCGCTTGGTTGAGGAGCTAACATTTTATCTAGCACATTACCTAAATTTGGACTAATGCTAATTATTTTGCGCCAGTTAAAGGTTAAATCGTGAGGATCTATTAAAAAAGAGGGTTCTTTTCCTGTCAGTAATACTAAGACTGTTGCTGCTAAAGCATATAGGTCGCTGTTGGCATTAATCATCCCTAGTCGCATTTGTTCGTCTGGTGCATATCCGACTTTACCCAACCTTGTTGCTTGGAGCGAAATACCATGAGCATATTCAGATACTACTTTTGTTGCTGTTTCTTTGACTCCACCAAAATCTATTAATACTGGCAGTTTATCGGAGCTTCGCAGAATGATATTATCTGGGGAAATGTCGCGGTGAATAACTCCCAAGTTATGAATATATTCTAAGACTGGTAATATTTGTAGTAAAAATTTTGTTACTTCTGTTTCGCTAAAAAAAGTGCCTTGACGTTTGCGGTTTTCTAGCAAAGCACGATAAGTTTTACCTTCTACATAATCTTGTACTAAAAATAGGTATCCTTCTCCATCTAATTTAACGCGAAACATTTCTCGGAACCCGGGTATTTGTGGATGTCGCAATTTATAAAGTACCCCTGCTTCTCTTTCAAATAATTCTTGGGATTTTTGTAAGGCATAACTACCGTGTACTTGGGGGGCAAATTCTTTGAGTACACAGGGTTCTTGGAAACGATGGTTATCTTCTGCGAGGTAGGTGCGTCCAAAACCACCATGTCCCAATTGTTTGACTATTTTATAGCGGTTAGTGAGTATTAGTCCGGGATATATAGGGTTATTCATAAACAGGGATTATGGTTAGTTTGGGTCCAAGTTAGGGTTATTTCATTATATTTAAGTTGAACTTTCCGTTACAAAAATCGAAATTATAGGTTTAGGGGTATAAAGGTTAGGGATAATTTAATTCTGTTAAAAATCAGAGGTTATATTTAATTTAATCTATTATCTCTACAGGGTAGCTGATGATGTGACTGTGATAGTGGTTTTAACTAATTACCTTAAGTTCGTAATTTTGATTTATTAATCATTGGGATTTATGAATTTATGAAAATAGTTGAAAAGTAATTTTATTATTGGCATAAACTAATTTCTCAATGATTGACTGCTTTGTTTCCTAAACTGGTGAGGTATGAAAATCAATTTATCGGCTTTTCCCATTTTGTGAAGCACTCGGATGTGAGTGTTGATATTTTCAATATGTTGCGTATGTCGCAATAGTCATTTCATTTTATGAAGCTCCAAAATGACTACTTTGTTTCCCCTGACTGGTGAGGTGCGAAAACAATTTATCGGCTTTTCCCATTTTGTGAAGCACTCGGATGTGAGTGTTGATATTTTCAATATGTTGCGTATGTCGCAATAGTCATTTCATTTTATGAAGCTCCAAAATGACTACTTTGTTTCCCCTGACTGGTGAGGTGCGAAAATCAATTAATCTGCTTTTCCCATTTTTTTCTTCTATATCCCCTATTCCCTATTCACTATTCCCTGACTTCTGCAAGAAGTCTAATTTTCTGGATTTGTAATTTCTCCCATAAACAAAATAGTGCCAGAATTATTATCTCTAATGGCAAAAAAGAAAGGACGATTAACTAACATATCGACAGTTATTACTTCACTTTCCAATGTTATTCTTACACTGGTAGTTGCTGCTGCTTCTGTTCCAGTTTCATTCACTTCAACAAATGTTTTATGCTTAACTTCACTGATAAATAACTTCTCACGACTCATTCCAGAGAAGTCTGCTCTTCCACCTTGAAAAGCTATTTGCATTCCTAAAGATTTCAACATATTATTGAGAGTCACTTCATATTCATTTTTAAACGTTGGCAAACCTAAATTAACTTCGTAACTTTCAAACTGTTTCATCCAATTTTCCCAGTTTTTTTGATTCAACACTTGATAAAATCCCTCTAAACTGACTTGTTCCCTGGGGAGAAATATATACATACTAACCAGACCTTTTTTATAGGGCAAACTCACTGCCTGAAAATATTGATTCTCGTAATATAAATGTCTTGACGATTGGAACATAATTGGATGTTGTTTTTGAGTTCCATTGGCTAAATAAAAAGGCATATCTTTAGTAGAATATTCAGAAAATTGTTCTTCCCAATTGCCCTGAAAATAAATAGCATTTAATAACACCATGACATCCTCGGGTTCGAGTTTTTGAATAATTTGATCTATTTTGCCTTCAGTTTTATCTTTTACCCAATTATTGATAATTTTCAGACTTTCAGGATCGTCAAAGTCAATTTCTCTTACCTGACTCTGATAAAAATCTTGATTTACTTGGATAAAACTTGGATAAAAAGATATTCCCTTTCTAGTCCAGATTGAGTTAGCAATATTTAATTTAATCTCGGGATTTAAACTATTTAATAAAATTCCTAAATCCTGATTTGCTTGATTAATTTCCTCTAAACTCATTCCCTGAAAGTTTAAAGTTTTAGCCATAGCTTCTTGAGTTTTGCCAGCAGCGCCATTGTAGGTCATTGATAGAGCGATCGCTATACTTATTGGTGAGATAAAAACATTTTCATTGGATTTGGATTTCTGAATTTCTGAAAATAGTTGAAAACCAAATTTATTATTGGCATTAACTAATTTATTCAAGGTACTTGTATCTACTGTTTGAGCTAATTTATGCTGCTTCTGATTTCTTAAAATTATTGTACTGCCAGGTAAGTTATAGACTCCCAGAATTACAATTAAAATAATTGCTCCTAGAGACATTTTGGCAGAAATGGGGGAAAATTTATTGATAAGTTCTTTGAACATTCTTTTACCTCACTAGAGTCAATTGATAAAAATTACAATCAATATAATTTTCAAAATTACTAACTTTTCTGTTATAAATCATTTAAGACTACTATAGCAATCCCCAAAAAGCGTGAGGTATAAAATTCCTTTGTTTTAGGGAGTAGGGAATAGGAAATAAAAAAGATAGGTCTACTTAATTAACCTGAGAAATATTATGCATAAAACTTACTCTTAATTTTCTGGATTTGTAATTTCTCCCATAAACAAAATAGTGCCAGAATTATTATCTCTAATAGCAAAAAAGAAGGGACGATTAACAAACATATTTATACTTGTCATCATAGCACTTAATGCTACCATAGTTATACTGGTAGCTGATGCTGCTTCTGTTCCTGTTTCATTCACTTCCACAAATGTTTTATGTTTAATTTCATCAATATATAACTCTGGAGGAATAGGACGAATTCGAGAAAAATCTGCTTTCTTTCTGTCAAAAGCTATTTCCATTCCCAAAGCTTTTAATATGTCATTGAGGGTAACTTCATATTCATTTTTAAATTTGGGTAGAGTTAATGTGACTCCTTGAGATTCAAACTTTAGCATCCAATTTTCCCAATTTTCTTCATTTAAAGTTTGATGGAATTTTTCTAATCCTATTTCTTCTTTGGGGAGAAATACATACATACTGACGCGACCTTCTCCGTAAGGTAAACTAATGGCTTGAAAAGTTTGATTTTCATAATATGAATATTGAGATAATTTGAACATTGTTGGATGTTGTTTTTCCATTCCATTAGATAGATAAAAAGGCTGCTCTTGGGTAGAAAAATTATCAAATTATTTTTGCCAGTTTCCTTTAAAATAAATAGCATTTAACAATACCATGACTGAATCACGATCTAGTGTTTCAATTATTTTATCAATTTTGCCTTTGGTATTATCTTTTATCCACTTATTGATAATTTCTGGAGTTTTCGGATTTTTCAAGTCAATTTCTCTTACTTGACTCTGATAAATTTCTTGGTTTATTTGTAGAAAGTTTTGCTCAAAAGGTATTCCGATTTTAGTCTATATTGAGTTAGAAATATTTAATTTAATTTCTGAATTTAAACTCTCTAACAAATTTCCTAATTGTTGATTTGCTTGATTTATTTCTTCTAAACTCATTCCCTGAAAGTTTAAAGTTTTAGCCATAGCTTTTTGAGTTTTTCCCCGAGCGCCATTGTAGGTCATTGATAGGGCGATCGCTATGCTAATGGGTGAGATAAAAATATTTTCATTTGCCTGGGATTTCTGAATTTCTGAAAATAGTTGAAAGGCAAATTTGTTATTGGCAGAAACTAATTTCTCAATCATGTCTATATCTCCGATTGTAAGCATTCATTTGCAAAAATACTTTTTTCCTATATATTCCCTGTTGCCTGTTGCCTGTTGCCTGTTGCCTAAAAGCGATAAATTTTTGGCTTTATTCACTCATTGAGATGCACCCTAATTTTCTGGATTTGTAATTTCTCCCATAAATAGAATAGTGCCAGAATCATTCTCTGTAATTGTCAAAAAGAAGGGACGATCGACTAACATATCAACAGGTATCTCTGCACTTCTTACTCCCATAGTTATACTGGTCGCTGCTCCTGCTTCTGTTCCTGCTTCATTAACTTCCACAAATGTTTTATGTTTAATTTCATCTATATATAACTCTGGTGGAATAGGACGCATCCCAGAAAAATCAGCATTATTTTTGTTAAAAGCTATCTCCATTCCTAAAGATTTCAACGCATCATTGAGGGTAATTTCATATTCGGTTTTAAATTTTGGCAAGCCTAGATTTACTTTACAATAGTCAAATTGCAGCATCCAATTTTCCCAGTTTTCCTCATTTAAAATTTGATAAAATCTGTCTAATCCTACTTTTTCTTTGGGAAGGAATATATACATACTTACTCCTCCTTCTCCATAGGGTAAACTTACTGCCTGAAATTCTTCATCTTCGTAATATAAATATCTAGATGATTGAAACATTATTGGATGTTGTTTTTTTGTGCCATTCGGTAGATAAAAAGGTTGTTCTTTTGTGGAATATTCTGCAAATTCTTGCTCCCAATTGCCTTGAAAATAAATAGCATTTAACAAAACCATCACTGTATTAGGTTCGAGTTTTTCGATGATTTTATCAATTTTGCCCTTAGTAATATCGTTGACCCAATTGTTGATAATTTCAGGACTTATAGGATGCTCGAAGTCTATTTGACTTACCTTGCTCTGATAAAAATTTTGATTTCTTTGCATAAATGTTGGCTCAAAAGACATCCCTTTTTTGGTCCATATTGAGTTGGCAATATCTAATTTAATGTCTGGATTTAAACTATTTAATAAAATGCCTAATTCTTTGTTTGCTTGATTAACTTCTTCTAAACTCATTCCCTGAAAATTTAATGCTTTAGTCATAGCATCTCTGGTTTTTCCTTCGGCACCGTTGTAGGTCATTGATAGAGCGATCGCTATACTGCTCGGAGAGATAAAAATATTTTTATTTGATTGTGATTTTTGAATTTCTGAAAATAGTTGAAAGGCAAATCTATTATTAGCGGAAACTAATTTCATACTGATGTCCATATCTTCTATTTTAGCGAATATATTCTGTCGGGAATTTGTCTGATTATCAGTATGAAATTCCCGATTCCTTAACTTTATTGCAACTCCAGGCAAATTATAGATACTAATAATGATAATTATAGCCATCGTCCCTAGAGACATTTTTGCCGAAATGGCATAACATTTATTTAAAAGTTCTTTCAACATTTTCTTACCCCTACTGGAGTCAATAACTAACAATGACAATCGATCTAATTTTCAACGGTGCTAACTTATTTGTATTACCATTTTGGACATTAATAATATTTTTGCCTAACTGGAAAGTTACTCGCAAAATCATGGAATCTTTTATTCCGTTTGTATTATTAGCCGTCCTTTATCTTTACCTACTTATTAGTAGTATTACCCCTGAATCTGCTGCTGCTTTATCCAACCCTACTTTGCCAGATATTGCTAAATTCTTTGGAGAAGAATCTGCTGCAGCAACAGGATGGATTCATTTTCTGGTCATGGATTTATTTGTCGGTCGTTGGATTTATTGGGAAGGACAACGTACTGGTGTTTGGACTATCCACTCAATAATTCTTTGTTTATTTGCCGGACCTTTTGGCTTATTATCTCATATTTTAACCTATTGGATTAGTCAGAAATTCTTCGGTAATTTTACAGAGGGTACAACTAAAACACCCACTGTAGAACAAGTTTCAACAATTAATAATTAATAATTAATAATTAATAATTAATAATTACCTCTCCTTGAAAACGGATAGGATTGACTAATAATGAAAATTTTTTCTCTCTTGGTCGATTGGATATGGCGAGGAGACCTCGCCATCCCTCGACCGCTTGTTTCTCCTTGAAAGGAGAGGCTTTAAACCTTAATTATTCAGTAAAATTCAGGGGGTGTATTTAATAGACATCTCTAATAATCAAAAATCAAATAAATTGTCGTACAGAAATTATCAATTATTTCTCCCTACTCCCTACTCTCTCTTTTCTCGAGAAGTCTAATAGTTTGTTAATTTTATAGATTCTTAATTAATCTTCAGTAGTTTCTCATACCTGACTAATATTTTGAGAGTTAAATAAATAATGTAAGCATTTCCTGCGGAATGCTTACTAAATAATTATTGGATTTGAGATTTGAAGTGGTAGTTCATTAATGGATAATGGATAATTACCTCTCCCTTTTAGGGAGAGGATTGACCAATAAGGAAAAAATTTATTTTTTTCCCCTTTCAAGGGGAAGCTAATAAAGCTGAATTGTTTAATTATTTAATTATTTAATTATTAATTATTCGGTAATTTATGAGTTCTTGAATACTGGGAATAGTGGGGGGGGAAGGTTTGAAGATGCGGAGTTGATCTTCTGGGATATTCCCCACTAATTAATACTATTAAATATCGTATTTTTTTGATATTAAAGCTATTTATTAATCTACTTTTAGTAGTAAGCAATTTTTCCTTCTGCCTTCTGCCTTCTTCTGTTTAGGGCGATCAAACACGAAGTGGCCGATAGTTGACTATCCATCAGCAATTTTCCCTTCTTCCTTCTTCCTTCTTCCTTCTTCCTTCTTCCTTCTTCCTTCTTCCTTCTTTTAATTTCCCATTTTTATAGAGGTAAAATTATGGCAGTTGAATATGATATTGTGATTATTGGCGGTGGTTCGGGGGGTTTAGTTGTAGCTTCTGCTGCTGCTCAACTTAAAGCTAAGGTAGCATTAGTAGAACGTGACCGTCTTGGTGGTGATTGTTTGTGGTTTGGTTGTGTTCCTAGTAAGTCTTTAATTCATGCTTCTCGTGTTGCTTATCAAGTAAAAAATGCTTCTAGGTTTGGCATTTATACTCAACCCCCAGAAATTGAATTTGCTAAGGCAACTGGTCATGCTCAACAAGTAATAGCTAATATTCAACCACATGATTCTCCAGAAAGATTTAGGGGTTTGGGTGTTGAAGTTATTTTTGGAGAAGGTAAGTTTATAGACCGTAAAACTTTTGAAGTTGATGGTAAAAAATTAACTGCTAGAGCATTTGTTGTTGCTACAGGTTCTCGACCTGCTATTCCATCTGTGGAGGGGTTAAATTCTGCTGGTTTCCTGACAAATGAAAAGGTATTTTCTCTCCAAGAAAGACCAAATTCTTTGGCAATAATTGGTGCTGGACCGATAGGTTGCGAGTTGGGTCAAGCTTTTTCTCGTCTTGGTAGTGATGTGACTATTATTTCTAGTAGAAGTCATATTTTGCCGAAGGAAGAACCGGAAGCTGCTCTAGTTGTACAGGAACAATTTGAGTCCGAAGGTATTAAGATTTTGTCAGAAACTAGGGCGGAAAAAGTAGAAGTTGTGGATGGGAAAAAAGTAATTACGGCAGGTGGAAAAAATATTATATTTGATGAGATTTTGGTTGCTGGTGGTAGGTTGCCTAATGTAGAATCTTTGAATTTAGATGCTGCTGGTGTAGAAGTAGGAAAGCAGGGAATTATTGTTAATGAAAAGCTGCAAACTACGAATTCTAAAATTTATGCTTGTGGTGATGTAATTGGTGGTTATCAGTTTACTCATGTAGCAGGTCATGAAGCAGTTGTTGCTTTAACAAATGCGTTATTTTTTCCCATTAGTAAGGCTAATTATCGGGTTATTCCTTGGGCAACTTTTACTGACCCAGAATTGGCAAGGGTAGGGTTAACAGAACAGCAAGCGAGGGAACGTTTTGGAGATGATGTTTGTGTATTGAAGCAGCCTTTTTCTGGTGTAGACCGCGCTCAAGCTGAGGCAGCTACAACTGGATTTGGTAAGATTATTACTAGAGGAAATGGAGAAATTTTAGGGGCGCATTTAGTTGGTATTTCTGCTGGTGAATTAATCCATGAAATTGTTTTGGCAATGTCGAATAAGTTGCCTGTTTCTGCTTTGACTGGGATTCATATTTATCCGACTTTATCTGAGGTAAATAGTAAAGCTGGTTTATTGTTGAAAAAACAGAAATATGCCAAGAATTTATGGCAGCAGAATATGTTAGAAAAGTTCTTTAATTGGAGGCGATCCTTTTAAAGGAAGGAAGAGGGAAGAAGGAAGAAAGTAAATTTAAAAGCAATTGTAGGGTGCGTTGCAACGCACCTTATAAGTTAAGTAGATTCATAGGGTGAGCAAATAATAATTTTTTGGTAGTCCTGCTCGCGTAATTGTAGATAGGAATAAAAAATTCTTGGTACGGGAGCAAGATGCTCCCACTACGGTGTCTTGTAACAAAAATAATTACAATGCACAAACAATGAAAATGTATCACCACCAATTTTTTGATCTTAATTAGGACTTACGCATTACAAGACCAATATGGGAATTGCTATACTTACTTTTCAGCAGTTGTAGGGTGTGTTGCAACTCACCTTATAACTTATACTAATTCCCATGCATTAATGCTTAACTTAGGTAACACTTCAGTTATTAAGTAATTAAAAAGAGTCAAAGAATTTTTTTGCTAATTATAGCGCTGTGCGCAGGCAACAGGCAATAGGCAACAGCTCATCTGGGGGAATAAATTGCTGATAATATAAGATTTTTAGCTATTGGACACCTCCTGTAATTTGTAAATATGCCAGCGCACATTGCTATACAAAGAGAAACATAAATATACCATATTCTCGAATTAAACTTTCTGAACTATCATCAATTTCTGCCGTTTCTAATCCTAATTTACGTTGCAAAGACTTCAAAATTCCATAAAGTCTCTGGGAAAGATTCATTAAAACAAACGGGATATACTTCATATTTGAGCATTGAGGCAAACAACTTTTTAATCATTATTGCTCGAATAGACAATTACACAAAGATGATTATTAATCTGTTTAGTATTAGATTGAAATGTAACTTATATTTAGTATCTAAATACTATCTCACTACTCATAATTTAGAGCTTGTAAAGTGGGATTGCTTTAATGTTAAAAATTCCTTTTCCTCTCTTTATAGTTCTAACAATCTCTACATTCTTTTATGCCTAATTCATCAAAGTAACTAGGATTTTTTTGTAAAATAATTTCATTGGAAACTTTTTGATTGAAATGAAAATCAAACATTAATGCTTTCCAATGTTCACATTTATCGCTGTAATGATAGCTTAGTTTTTTCTTGATATCTCCAATATATTTTCCTTTTTGTATCTTTGAGAATTTAGCATAATTATTTTGACGTAACATTTGTATTTGTTGCTCTCGCATTTCTAGCATTGACTGTAATTTTTTATCGTTCTCGACACCTAGATTATAAAATTGATTCTTGTCATCTTTAATACTTATTTTATCTCCTAAAATTTCCCGATCGCTATTTTGGAAAGAAGCTATAATCAACTTTTGTATTTTGTAAATCATTCTTAATTTAGAACGACTTATATTTTTTACATTATTTTTTATTTCCTCATCTATTATGCCTAAAATTATTTTTTTCTCTGTTTTGTAAGCAGCAGAAGTTAGGAAGTTATTAACTATCGTATTCAGACTCTTCTCTAATCTGATATAGTCTTTTTTCTCCTCAGTTTGACTTATAAATTGGAAAAATTGTTGAAAATTATCCCAATAATCGCATATTTTTGGTCTTAAAGGTTTTAATTCATTTAATACAGAACTTCTTTGTTGTTCTAAAGCTTCTAAAGTTTCACTGACTCTTTTAATACTATTTATGTTGTTTTTACCAAGTCTATCTATTAGTTCTATATATAACCAGTATAAAGAAGCTCGCCTGCTTAGTTCTCCTTTTCCTCTTTTTCCTTTTACAGCAATTTTTTCTGATTCCTGAAGTTGGTATTGTAAGCTATTAACCTTTGCTGATAATTCTCTCTTAGAATAACAAAATATTAACTGCCTAACTTCTTTACATGGAAAGGAATAACTTCGGTGGGTTGACACCATCATAAGCAAAGTCAAAACGACCATAAAGACTGGGGTCATCCCGTTCCCAAGACTGGCGACATAATTCCGCAAACTGTTCCGGAACAGATAATTGAGAAAAACGGTCTTCTTGGATAATTCGTTCTGCTGCTTCAATATACAATTCTTGTAGAGTTTGAGTTGCTACTTCCAGTTCATTTATTTCTGAAGTGGTGAAACGATAACAAGCAGTCTCATCCCAATATGGTTCTCCGTACATATTATAAAAATGAAAGCCAACCGCTTCACATTTCTGCTGCCAGTTGGCACGAGGTTCAATATTTATCCGTTTCATTTTCTGCCTTATTTTTAAATTTTAATTTTTGATTTTATAGCACGACACAAATACGCAGACATTTTTAACTAAGTCAGAAGTCAGTCAGGGATGACTTTAAATTTTTGACTTTAAACCTTAAACTTTAAATTTTTGACTTTTGACTTTTGACTTTTGACTTGAAACTTCTGCTATATCAACCTTTACCACCGCCTCTACCGACAAAACTACTACCACCTCTACCACCTCTACTACCAAAACCACTTCTGGTCACCGTACCAACAGAACTTCCAGACCTTCCCGAAGGACTTTTAAGAATACCTGCATTACTGGGAACAGGTTGATAACGACTATTACTATTCTGGTAATAGTAGATACTACCACCAGACCTGTAGTAATGAGGACCATAATAGTGTCCAGATGAATAACTTCCGTCTGTGACTGGTTCACATCTGTCTGCTCCTCCCCATTCTCTACGACAGTCTTCAAGATTTCTATAAACTTCGCGGTTGTCTCTACGAGATGTGCAAGCTTTTAAGGAAATTGAAGAGATTAGTACTAAGGAAATAATAATAGTTCTCTTAATTTTTCTTGTCTCACTCATGGACTTAAGATGATTACTACTTTTTCCACGATAGCTGCTCAATCTGGAAAAGCCCTCAATTTGTAACATTTGGTTTACATGAGCGATCGCCTTAACGAAGTCAGAAGTCAAAAGTCAGAAGTCAGAAGTTAGAAAGTAAGAATTGATAATATTTATTTTTTCTAAGAGTAAAACTATTTATGGCTACAATCAAATAGCAGGTTGTGACTAAAAAATAAGGTCTCAAGCTGGACTCTTCAGTGTTTGGTACTGATAACTGATAACTGATAACTGAATCGGAGGAAGTCCAAAATTTATACCCGACCTTTAGCCAGATTAATTGAACAATTACAACTGTTACCTGGAGTTGGCCCTAAAACGGCACAACGTCTGGCACTACATATTATTAAGCGCCCGGAAGCAGAAATTCAAGCTTTAGCTCAAGCATTGGTTGATGCGAGGAAAAAAGTAGGTTTATGTGAGAAATGTTTCCATTTATCTGCTGAACCTATTTGTGAAATTTGTCGTAACCCTCAGCGAGACAAGGAAATTATTTGTGTAGTCTCTGACTCCCGCGACCTTATTGCTTTGGAGAAAACACGGGAATATAAGGGTGAATATCATGTCCTGGGGGGGGTCATTTCGCCGATGGATGGTATTGGTCCGGAACAGTTGAATATTCAAGCTTTGGTGCGGCGAGTTAGTCAGGGAAATATTCAGGAAGTGATTATTGCTATTAGTCCGAGTGTGGAAGGAGAGACTACTACTTTATATGTCGGTCAGTTGTTGAGACCTTTTACAAAAGTGACCCGCATTGCTTTTGGTTTGCCTATGGGAGGAGATTTAGAATATGCTGACCAGGTAACTTTGGCGCGTGCGTTGGAGGGGCGTCGGGAATTAGAGTAGCGGGGAAGTTGATAGAAAAAGTTTCAGTAATTAGAGTAGCGGGGAAGTTGATAGAAAAAGTTTCAGTGAATTATGCAGAAATTTTGGCGTTGCTGAGTGGTAATGATTTTGAGATTAACTTTGGGCGCAAAACATCAGTTTTTCAATTTTAACTTCAGCTAATAGACATCTCCAAGAATCAAAAATCAATATCTATATCCCAAAGAAATTATCAATTCTTTACCCCTACAGCAAAGCTGCCTACTGTCTACTCCCTATGGGTGGAGTAGATATCTAATTATCATTACATTTAAGCAACGCCGAAATTTTGGCATTGCACAGTGACGAATGATATCAAATCCGCTCGGGTTCGGTATAAAAAAAATTTTCATCTTCATCCAAGAGCAAATGTTTCGCGCATTCTCTTCCCTCCTGAGGAGGTCCTCCTGACTCGGTCCTCCTAGATTAACTATCTAATTACACCGATGTTACCGGATTTGATATGATTTGAGATTTTTGATGAACAAGATTTTGGATTAATCAATTGCTATAATAATTAATATTAGGTTTTTTTTAGTCAAAGTCTAAACTATTTTTTGGCAATATCATTCCATAATGTGCAACCCCGAAATTTTGGTGGTGGTGCATTGTAATAGTCGTCCATTGTAATTATTGTTGTTACGAGACCGCAGTGGGAGCATCTTGATCCCGTGCCAAACATTGCTTGTTTATATCTACCATTACTACGCAGAACTACCGAAATTTTTATTAGCTGAAAGTATGATTTTCTAGAATTGTATTAGTGAATAAACTTAACTCTTACCAACAATTTCACGGTATCGTTCCATTTTTAGTTAAATCACAGATTTTTATTTTTATTTAATTTATCAAGCTTTTGTAGAAAATAACTTTCTCGATATCCCCCCAATTGTCTAGATAATTCTAACCCTCTTTGAAAAGATGAAATTGCTAAAGGAAAAGCCTTTAACTGTGCATAAACTTGACCCATACGGTCATAAGTTTCCATCATCCCATAAACATTAACAAACTGTTGATCCATCAATAATTGCACTTTATATATTTCAATTGCTGCCTCTTTTTCATCCTGAGAAAGATAGAGTGCTGCCAATTTTTCTAAAGCATCACTAGCACTTATAAACTGTTGAATTGATTGAGCAATATCATAAGCTTCCTGATAGTATTGACTGGCAAGACTAAGTTTACCGAGTTCCTCATAATCTCCAGCAATAGATATTTTTATATCCGGAATTTCTGTGATAGTTTCTTGACCTTCGTAAAAATTGACCAATCTTTCTTTAGCTGTAATTGCTTGTAGAGGTTTTCCCGCTTGATTATAAATGAAAGCTAATTTTTCGATAGTATCTACTTTTTCAAAATTAGTAGTTAAAGCAGGATCTGTTGTTTCTTCATTAGTAGATGTTGCTGAGTTACTCTGCTGCTGAACCTCCAATAATTCTTCATAGGCGATCGCTGCATTATCATAATCTAACCAATTCAAATATATTTCCCCCATAGCTGTCAAAGCTTGTTTCAGGGTAGCAATATCCTCTCGCTCTCTTGCTTCAACAATAACTTGTTGATAAACTTGAACTGCTGGATCTTTTGCTCTAACAGTATTAAATGCAGAACCTAATGCTTGCAACAATTCTATATTCACTGGTTCTTGTTCTTGAATCTCTGGTTGTATGGTTTCCAGTCGTTTTGTAATCCACTGCACTTGTAATTTTTGACTATTATTCCATGCTATTTCCGCCACTCGTTCCAAAGCTGCTAACTCTTCTGCTTGACCCAGATAACGTCGCAAACGAAGTTCTCTATTCCAGGTATCAAAAGCTTTAGTTGTTTCTCCCGCCGCGAATAATGCTGAAGCTTCAGCGTTAAGTCGGTCGAGTTCTTGAGAAAGTTCTTCTCGTTTGTCCCCGGTAACGGTTCCTGTAGTAGGGGGTTCTGGTAAGAGTGGGTCTGGTTCAGTGCTTTCTAAAGGGTTAGGGGAAAATTTATTGGGAGATTCTAATTCTTGTTCTGCATCTGTTTGACGTTGAGAGATAATATTTACAGCATTTTTTCTGACGGTATATTCGGAAAATTCAGGAGTTTTTGCTAAACAATAGCTTGAAAAGTAGAGGTAAAAACAACTGCTAGTGAGAACTAAGTTTTGAATTTTGAGCATTTTAATTAGATGGTTAACTTTGATAATAATTTTAGGTCTTATGTGAGGCTGAACATAATTATTAAATGTGGAATAGGCATCTTGCCTGTTTCTGTTCCGTTCCGCCCCTACAGATTGTGTGTAATTTCGTATTTTGCGTAAGTCCTGTCTAATTAAAATATTATCTTTTTCTTTTGGGTTTTATACTCCACCGTCACCCGCAGTGTTTACTCCTAACTCCTGTGAAATCATACATTCAACAACGCCCCTATTTAAAATAATAAATTATCAATCATTCTCATCCTCAGAAGCTCTCGAAAAAATTGCCAGGAAAATTGTTGCATTCAAACAAAAATTCTGATATTCTGAAGATTATAAAATGTATAAGGGTCTGTTCGCCCCTGCATATGACTTTTTATTCAACGCAAAAAATAAAGAAGCTGATTCCCCTTTAAAAGCTCTCGAAAAAAATGCCAGGGAAATTGTTGCATTCAAACAAAAACTCTGATATTTTGAAGATTATAAAATGTATAAGGGGCTGTTCGTCCCTGCGCATGATTTTTTATTCAACGCAAAAAAATCAATGAAAATAGAAGTTTATCAAAAAAATATGGGTTTAAAACCCCGCCTTTGAAGGCGCAATATTTTTGGAGCCTTGCTCAAATCCCCGTTACAAAAATAACTTCACTTCTGACTTCTGACTTATGACTTCTGACTTCGTTAATCGCCTCTTCCCATAATATGACCAAAAAATTAGGTTTCAAGCCTCTCTATTGCAGGAAGTACTGATAACTGAAATGACCATCACCCTCAAACTATTCGCAGCCTACCAAGAAGCCTATGGAGTCTCCGAACTCCAACTCACCCTTTCCCCAGGAACTACCGCCTCCCAACTTTTAGAACAGATCGTCACTCAACACCCCGAACTAGAGCAGTGGCGAAAAGTAACCAAATTTGGTATTAACTTCAACTTTGCTCCACCCGAAACCGTCCTTCAAGACGGCGATGAAGTAGTCCTCATTCCTCCAGTTAGTGGTGGCCTTAACTAGCTATCAGCATTTTCCGTACCGGAATGCTCCGCAAACAGCTATCAGCATTTTCCATACCGGAATGCTTTGCAAACAGCACTCAGCTTTCAAGACCCTAAAAGCTTGAGTTGAAATTCCCGACTTCTATAGAAGCCTTCTTCTTTACAATTTTAGAATTTAGATATTTTTTTTAGAAAATATAATTTCTTTGGTATATGGTATTAAACCACTTACCTCTAGAAACTTTTTCACTATAAAATGCTACATTTATTAAAATAAATCCAATAACATGATTCACATTTAATACTAAGTTAAATAGAAAAAATGTGACACAAAAAAAATAAATTTATCCTGAAAATCAGTAAAATTGACAACCAAAATATTAATCAATTTGAACAAAATAGTTATCAAAATAATCGGGTCTAAAACCCCGCCTTTTAAGGTGAAATATTTTTGGATCCTTGCTCAAATCCCCCTTAAAAAAATAACTTCTGTACGTCGCCAATGGGGCGACTCCCCTATCTGACTTCTGACTTCGTTAAGCAAGTCACTAACTTTAAGCTTAATTCTAAACAACTAAGCCATTTATACTACCGCTCAAATCGCTACATTAAAATTAACTACTAAATTAGTAAAATTACTTACCAAAACAGAAAATCTATCTGTTGCAATTAATAATGGAAAAAATAGAATAAAATTAATCCCGACTATTTTTGTCTGGTATGGTTGACGGTGATTTTTACCCATGCTAGTATTTCAAAAAGTGCAGAAGAATAGTTCTTAGTTAGAAGTAGGGAGTAAAGACCATGACCCAGGCTACAAATACCGATAGTCAAATCCACAGTCAAAATACAGCAATAGAAACACTCAAGTGCAAAGAATGTGGTGAAGAATACCCACTAGAAGCCAAACATATATGCGAAGACGTATGCTTTGGCCCCCTAGAAGTAAAGTACGACTATGAAAAGCTCAGTCAAACAGTCAGTCGGGCAACAATCGAAGCAGGTCCTAACTCTATATGGCGTTATCGTCAATTCCTACCAGTAAAAACAGATAATGTAATAGACGTAGGAACAGGTATGACCCCCCTACTAAAATCAGAACGTTTAGCCCGTCGCCTGGGTCTAAAAAATCTCTACATCAAAAATGACGCTGTAAATATGCCTACCCTCAGTTTCAAAGATAGGGTAGTATCAGTGGCCTTAAGTCGGGCCAGAGAATTAGGTTTCTCCACAGTATCCTGCGCAAGTACAGGCAACCTAGCAAACTCCACCGCAGCGATCGCAGCCAAAGCAGGATTAGAGTGTTGTGTATTTATCCCCGCCGACCTAGAAGCAGGCAAAATTCTCGGCACCCTAATTTACAATCCAACAGTTATGGCAGTTAAAGGTAACTACGACCAAGTAAACCGCCTCTGTTGCGAAGTTGCCAATACCTACGGTTGGGGATTTGTAAATATTAACCTCCGTCCCTACTACTCAGAAGGTTCAAAAACTCTAGGCTTTGAAGTCGCCGAACAACTAGGATGGCAACTACCAGACCATATAGTTGCTCCCATAGCCTCCGGTTCCCTCTACACAAAAATTTACAAAGGATTCCAAGAGTTTGTTAAAGTAGGTTTAGTAGAAGATAAAGCAGTTCGTTTTAGTGGAGCGCAAGCTGAAGGTTGTTCTCCAGTAGCTCAAGCATTCAAAGAAGGTCGTGATTTTATCACCCCAGTTAAACCTAATACTATTGCCAAATCAATCGCAATCGGCAACCCCGCAGATGGTATCTACGCATTAGAAGTAGCTCGCAAAACAAACGGTAATATCGAATCTGTCACGGATGCTGAAGTTATTGAAGGTATGAAGTTATTGGCAGAAACAGAAGGAATTTTCACCGAAACAGCAGGTGGTACAACTATTGCGGTCTTGAAAAAATTAGCAGAAGCAGGCAAAATCGATCCAGAAGAAACTACTGTTGCTTACATTACAGGTAACGGCTTAAAGACACAAGAAGCAGTACAAGGTTATATCGGCGAACCTTTAACAATAGATGCAAAGTTAGACAGTTTCGAGCGAGCTTGGGAACGTGCTCAAACATTAGAGCGTCTTGATTGGGAGCAAGTTTTGGTTTAAGCAACTTTACCTCAAAAATTCCTAAAGACAGCAGATTCGGTGGTATCTGAAGTAAAGATACTAACAGTTAAATGTTCCTAGTGCGGGTATCTTGTCCGCGATGAATATACCTCAGCAAGGTTAAATCTGGTGTATCTTCCAGGCAGTAATAGTGGGTTAGGAAAAATAATTTTTTTCTTAAAAATTGACAGTTTTTCTTAGCCCACCATTAGAATAAAAATTTGCAAAGACGTTTTAGTTATATCAATAACATTACTCAACTATGGCAGTTACAGTTTTAATTCCTACTCCCTTACAAAAGTTCACCAAGAGTAAAGCAAAAATTGAATGTGGCGGTGGCAATATTTCCGAACTAATAGATTCTCTAGAAGCAAACTTTCCTGGCATTAAAAAAAGTCTCTGTGATGACCAAGGAGAACCCCGAAGATTTTTAAACTTCTACGTCAACAGCGAAGATATCCGATTTTTAGAGGGAACAAAAACATCTCTACAAGATGGAGATGAAGTTAGTATTGTTCCTGCTGTTGCTGGTGGTTAAATAGGTGTGATGAAACTAGTAATACGGCTTACACTAAGCTCCACGATTACAACCGCAAAAAAATCTATCAAATTCAGATTCTAGATTGTTTCTTACTTTGACCGATAAATTTTGGTCTGAATCTTCCTCTTTTAAGAGGATAAAAAAAAGAATATTCCGTATTTCAAGTCTCTTGATTCAGCTAAAGGTACTGATAACTGTTAACTTATGACTGAAATGACCCCGCCTAGCAATAATGATTGATTTTATTTAAACTCAATCCAGGCCGTGAGATAATATTTCTAAATTATAGAAATAATTTGGAGATTTAATATGGTCCAGGGTAATATATGGATTCCAATTGCAGTAGTTGTAGTAGGCTTTGTTGCTGCTATTACTATAGGTTCAATTGCTTGGTATAATTCTAAGCGTCCACCTGGTTGGGAAGATGCACAACGTCCAGACTATGTTCCTAAAGTTAATGATGATAAAGATAGCTAAAAGCATAACAGTTTACTGAACATTAGAAGCTACTCTAACTAGGTAGAGATTATGTTTTAGAGTAGCTTTTATCTGACCTGAGTATTATCTCATTTGTGATATTGTTTGAGAAATAATCCATAATTGTCAAGGAAGTTGTATACTTTTAGTCAATTCCTGCTTGATTATCAATCTCACTCCATCAATTTTGATCTTGCATTAAATGGATTTTAAAGATTAACAACTATTTATTCTTCATCCCACTAGGAAACTGTTCAATCTTAGCTATACCATAGAACGTGATGTCATCTCTTCCTACCCTTAGTCGGTCTACTCTTAGTTGAGTATTTTCTAAAGCAAATTTATCTAAATCTAGTAAATTATTTACATGGTCTATGAGAGATTTACCTAAATCTACTGACTCTCGATCGCCATTATATTTAACATTAACAAATTTGATTTTACGTCTATTTTCCACTTCAATGTTAGCAGTGAAATCAACATCTATAGGTTGATTTGGATTTCCTACCCCGATTTGAGTTTTAAGTCTGAGGGCTCGATCTTCAGTGATGGTCATTTGAGTATTTTGGAAATGTAGGGATTGTCCCTGATATTTGAGCCTTTGCAGTTTCTCTATCACAAATGGTGTATTGAAAGAGGTAGTCAAGTCAGACTCAGTTAATACAGTCCTCAGAGTGGCCTGAATCGGCTGCCTTAATTTGACTTTACCAGTAAAAATTGCACTAAAGTCTATTGATACAGCTTGCAGGTAAAGCTCCATAACTTCAATCCGAAGGCCATTGTACATCCGCATTCCTTTGCCAATGAAATCAAACCCATCCAGACTACCCTGTAAAAGTTTGGCCACTGGCTCGGCACGGACATTGGCTTCGACTTTATCAGAGCTTTTAAACAGAGCTGCTATTGCCGCTCCTGCTGCCTTGCTCACTAGGCGATCGCCACTTTGATTTTGCATTGGTACATTGGTCAACAACGCAGTCACCATAATTTTTCAATGTTTGCCTTCATTGATATCCTAGCAGTTTGATAAAGAATTGTAAAGTTTACTTGTACTTATGTACTTAATAAGCATTACTTTGCATCTACTGAAGACATAGCCTACTGGACTGACATAGGGGGATGGGTCGGGTTCATCTCAATTTAATGTTGAGCAATTAATTTAACGCCGAACCCGCCCCTACTATTGCAAAATTTTAGATGTGTCAATCCACTAGGCAAATAAAACTTTTAGGAATAGACTGAATCAAGGGGTGTACCTTGTAGACAAGCATCGGTGAATATAGCCCCATTGAAGTCAGCTTGATCGACAATAGCGCAGAGCAAATTAGCCCGTTGTAAATTTGTGCCCCGGAGTATGGCCCCAGTAAAATTAGCTTCTTCTAAATCTGCTTGGGATAAATCTGCACCAGCTAAATTAGCACTACTAAATTCTGCCTGAAATAAAATAGTTCTAGTGAAATTCACACCTCGTAGGTCAGCACCACGAAAATCAGCCCCACTCAAGTCCAAATTATTCAGTACAGCTCCATTTAAGAAAGCACCTGCAAAGCTAGCTCCTCTAACTTGGGCATCCATAAAAATAGCACCCCGTAGATCAGCATTACGAAAGTCTGCCCCTCTCAAATCAGCACCAGTGAAGTCAGCTCCACGCAGGTTAGCTCTCAATTGTGCTTTCTGTAGATTAGCTCCAGCAAAATTAACTCCAACCAAGTTAGCTTGGTAGAAGTCTGCTTCTGAAAGTTGGGTTCCTGCTAAATCTGCACCAGGGAGATTAGCACTCGCTAAAAGTTTGATTTTGCCAACTCGAATGGCCGAAATATCTAGGGATGTTGATTGATTCATATACATAAAAATTGGTCTTAGGTGTTAGGTCTTAGGTATTAGGGTGAAAAAAGAATGCTTTTGTGAGGTGAAACTTCAATTATTAAGTAATTAACACAGGCACAATGATATTTTTGATAATGAGCACGCCACTAGCGTATTAATTATTCTGATGTTTACTTCTCCCCCACTCCCCTACTCCATCACTCCCCTACTCCCCCACTCAAGAAATAGAAAAGCTCCTACATCCAAAGTAAAGAAAAGATCGAGGTATTTTTAAAGATATTAATTGACTGATGTCTTTGATGTAACTGCTTCCTCTAACCAAACGTTGGGAAGTTGACTTGGTCTTTGAGGTAATTGCATCAGACCCATTTCTGTTAAACGAACCACGTTGCTGAGAGATTCTACAAGAATAGGGTCAAAATATCTACCACTGTGATTGATACATTTTTCTAAAGCTTCTCCGAAACTAAGAGCTATTCTTTTACCTCGTGCTTGTATTAGCTCTTGGAAGTAAGAAATTAACCCCAGAATTCGAGATTCTACGGGTATTTCGTCTTCTCTGAGACCGTCTGGTTTACCACTACCATCCCAATGTTCTAAATGATGAGTCACAATTTTAGTTATAGGTGCTAACTCTGGCATCGCTGTTAATAATTGACCACCAAGTACGCTCCTTTCCTGCCAAAAAGCTAAAGTTGCATCATCTAATTCATCTGGTGTTTGAGTAAATACTTCGTTTGGTGCTGATGCTAACCCCACTCGAAACAATAATCCTGCTAACCGCAAACGTCGTAACTGCAAAGTAGGTAAATCTAACATTTGACCAAGAGTTTCAGATAAAGCTGCAACTTGCAAAGAGGCAATAGGGTTACTCGGATCGCGTTCATCTGCTTTCTGCGCCATTCGTAAAAATGCCTGCAATTTATTAGCGTTTAGGTTGCGACTAACTCGTAACGCTTGACCTTCCAATTCCCATAGTTCCCTAGTTTGACGATTCATTGTAATCATCTGCTGTTGGGAAGTTTCCAGATAAGAAACTATTCGAGATACCACATTAGTCATATCTGTAGGTGGTGCATCTTTGATAGTTAGAATTTCTTGATGTTGTTTTTGAATGCTGTCTGCTAAGGCAGGATCGTAGGGGCGACATCTTTCTATGAGAATTTCTGCGGCTTTAACTACTAAACTCCGGTCGAAACTCCATAAACCGTAAAATTTTCTTTCTACATCTACAGTGGGTTTACCATTGAGTACATATTCATCTTCTGATAGTTCATGGCAAAGTACCATCGCTCTGTAACCTGGAGCTAAGATAATTAGATTCCATTCATTAACTAAACTATCCGTCGTTTCTAAATTAACTAAAGAGACATTTTCTAGCTGACTTGTAGGATGTTTGGGTAACCCACTATCTGGTACTGCGCTAATAATAATGTGACGGCTAGATTGTGCTATTTCTTGATAACGATCTGCTTCTTGTAAATACCATTTACCTCTTTGAAATGTGACTAAAACTAATGGTTTTTCTTCATAATTTTTAGGGTTAGTTTGTAATATGTGGTCTTCTAAAGCATGGCATAAAGCTACCAATGTATTTTTGAAATAAACTCCGTAACTAGAGGGAAGTTTTCCTTCCGGACTGGCTTCTTTAAGTTGATTTAAAGTTGCTTCTGGATTCATTTTATTAAATGATGATGATTTTATATATTTGTATTTTATTTTTTAGCTACCTTTATTATTAAAGCGATAGCTTCTTTTATTTATACATACTATGATGATTTTGTCAAGTATTATCGCGTCTTTATGGGGCGAAAAAAGTGGTAAAATATATCCTCATATAATCGAGGTATATAACCATGGCAGTTTATCAAGACAGGGAAGCATTTATTCCTTATTCTAGAAAAGATATCATAGAACTTTGTATTCAAGATGGTAAATTACCAGAAGGATCTTTACAAAAGTTTAGAGATTTTTGTTCTATTCTCCTGGCTTATTATCATTTTAAATTACATAAAACACTGGAGATATTAAAGGAAAATTATGCTCCATTTAATCCAGATGCTAATACTAAATATATTGCTTCTCTCTCTGAATCAGAACTAGCAATGATGAAAACTAAAGTTGTTCAGAGTTTTGAGAAAATTCTAGAGCAAGGAAATTTTTTTCCTATATCTCACGCTAGTTTAGAACGTGCTTTTCAGGAAACTTCCCTAATTGAACTGAAAACAGATATCAATTTTGATGACTTTGAAGAGATGATATGTTACTGTCGAGGAGATATATATAAGACAATAAAAGTTAAGAACTTTTTCCGAAAAATTGAAAAGAAAATTGATATTTTTGAAAGGGTTGCTTTATTAATTAAGTGCCAAAATACAGAAGAGACTGATGGTTCAGAATATTCTCAGGAAGAATCTCATCTGAGTTCTAAAAAAATATATATTTCTCTCTATAAAAATATTCCTAAAAATGATATAGAATTTCTATTTCCCAATGTAAAAGTTAGTATGACTTTGAAAGACCGTCTAATGTTAGTAGTACCTGCTATTGGTGCAGCAGTACCTATTGCCCTGAAAATTTTACCGCAACTTTTACTAATTATCGGTGTAATTGTTTTTCTAGCTTTCGGTCCGTCTTATGTAGAAAAATTGAATTTGAGAGCTAATCCGGAGGATGTGAGGAATATGACTGGAATTTTATTAGCTTCATTATCTCTATTAGTAACTTTAGGAGGATTTTGTTTCAAGCAGTATACTCAATACAAAACTAAACAGATTAAGTTTCAAAAACAGGTAACAGACACTTTATTTTTCAATAATATTGCTAATAATGGAGGTGTATTTCAAACTTTAATTGATGATGCAGAGGAAGAAGAATGTAAGGAAATTATTTTAGTTTACTATCACTTATTGACAAGCAATACATATCTAACTCCAGAACAATTGGATAACAAGATTGAAGCCTGGATGGAGGAAAATTTTGATACAAAAATTGATTTTGATATTAATGGACCTTTAAATAATCTCACAAAAATTCAGGGCAAAATTGTCAGGGATGGTGAAGATGAGAATGAGATTTCAAATATACCATTATTAACTTATGATGAAAATTTTTGTTGTCGAGTATTACCCTTAGATGATGCGAAACAATTAATAGATTATATTTGGGATAATGCGTTTAGTTATGCTTAAGAGACCAAGAAATTGAGGAGTCGGGAATTGTTCAAGAATTAAGAATTTAGAATTAAGAATTTAGAATTTATAATTCTCAAACTCAGTCAGATATTACTTTTGACTTTTGAATTTTGACTTTTGAATTGCGCGTTTTGATATACTGCTGAGTACCACTGAAATTTCATATATTAAATATAGCACTACGGATTTAGGTTAGGAAATTTATAAATTCTCAAACTCAGTCAGATATTACTTCTGACTTTTGAATTGTGCGTAGCGCTATAATTACCAAATCAATCTGGAGGAACTATGTCAGAAAAATTGACTCTTTTATTCCTAAAAATGATGCTTGGTTTGCTGATGTAAATTTAGGATTAACTCTTTGGAATGGTGTGTTTGAAAATCTAAGTGGTACTTGGTTAAGTTGGTGTAATGCTGATGGGAATGTAATTAAAACAGGAGATGAATTAGCAGCAGAAAAAAATCTGCAAATATCTCAAAAAGATGCTGAGATATCTCAAAAAGATGCTGAAATATTTCAAAAAGATATTCAAATTAAACAGGCATTATTATTGGCAATTGAAATGGGATTGAAACTCAAGTTTGGTGATGAATATATGGGGATCTTATCTGATATTTCCCAAATAGAGGATCTGAAATTGTTGGAGGCGATCGCTTATCAAATTCCCCAGATTTCCTCAATGGATGAATTGCGAAAACTATATTCTGAATAGCTCAAAAATACAAACAAGGAATGCCTAGTATGGGGGCAAGATGCTCCCACTGCTATGTCTGATAACAAAAATAATTAGGGCTTGCTGAATAATCATCAAAGAACTGACATATAAAAGTTTTAGCCTTTTTGAATCTAAAAAAGTACGAGCTTTTCGCTCGATCGGTCTCAAAAAGTTAGCATTTTCGGCAGACAACGGCAGAAAAAACAAGGGCAAATTCTGACTTCTACCTCCTCTATAATTCCCATTCCTCTTCTATCTCTAGTTCAAAAACTTCTTCTATGGTGATTTCTTCCATCATTATTCAGATCCTCACCACTCAGTTCCATCTGTAATGCAGTTTCATCTATATCTTCTATCTTCAAATCCTATTTCATAAGATAATACAGCAGCTTGAACAGACAGAGGAGAGGATATTGCCATTGCTATTCCCAAAGTAAAAGCAGCACACAATTTTTCATTCTTAACAAACATTATTTCTTACCTTTTAATTTGAAAAAAACTACATTATCCGTAAGCATTTGCTTAAGAGTTAAAAGTATTTAGGGACAATAGTTATATTACCATTCCCACACTTTCTTGATGCACTACCAAATTTACCATGTTCTACTTAGCGTTGGTATAGAGATGTAAACTTTTTGTCCAAGTTTTTTAAAGGACTATCGCTAAATCTTTTCCGGTATTAAAGACCACATTCAAGTTAACTATAATCTATATATATCAAGTTTTTTTTTACTAAAAAAAGTAGTTAAATAAAGTAGTCAAAAAAAATATACCATATAACAACAAGAAGAAAAACTCGTTATAATCACGAATAAAATATCAAAAAAATCAGTTTTATGAAGATTCAGTGAAGATTTTTGGGGAAGGGTTGCGGATTATTAATCATTGAAATAAGATAATTTATTAATAGGGGTGAAGCTTTTTAAACGTTTTTTTTAATTGAATTGTTCAAAATTGTAGATGAGGTAAGAAATTATGTCTGATAATTATGATATTCTGACTGGACTTGCTTTAAGTCCAGATGTAACTTATGGCTATGACAATAGTATTGCACCAGAAGTTCAAGCCTTATTCAAAAATACTTTCAACTACATAGAAAACAGAACCTATTTAGACTTTCAACAAGTAGATTACAATACAGCAGAAATAAAGATCAACAGCGATATTTTCCTAGCTGACGAATTAGTATCTACTGAAAACCAAAATTGGGTACAGTCTTTCATATCTCAGAAAGTTGAATACGCTCTAGATTTAAACCATACTGTCAGGCAAGATTCTGTTGTATCGGAAGTAGTTGATGACGTAAATTCTCTACACTTATTCCCCACTGCTTTTGATTTATGGGCAATAGAAACAAATTATATAGTGTCACAAATTTGATACCAATTCTCTATGAAGCTGTGCTTCATATAAGTTAATCAGATATAATAGTGAAGAAAACTAGGGAGCGATACGGCTGACGCCACGCTCCTCTAACGCTCTTGTATTTATGGCTCCTCTCTTAAAAGTCAAAATTAATGAAACATTTCCGAACTTGAAAAGCGTTTAATTAATAACAGCTAAAGAAGGAGAACGAATACAAATGATTATATCATGTCCAGTTAAATACTTACACTTTGGAGGAAGTAAGAAAGAAGGCAGAAGGGAATCAAAGATTAAAAGGGATAAAGTTTTTTTATCACTGATTATCCAGACATGATATAAAACTTCAGTTATTAAGTAATTACCTTTCAACATTTTTGTCCATCCATCTATTACTTCCTATTTATCCGAATCAAAATGTTTTTCAGTCGTATTAATAATATCTTTTGCTAACCGCTCGCTAAATCCCACCACAAAAGACAAAGAAAATAGAGACATCCATCTTTGATCTTGCCTCTTTTCATTATTAACTGCACCAAAGGTAATAGGAATAATTCCACCCTGTAAAATAGCAAAAATTAAAATGCCAAATGTACCTCCGATCAGAGGCTTATAAAAACCAACTAAGATAGGAATTATTGAGTCTTCATATTGGCAATCCTCTTCAGATTGTTCATAATTACTAAGTCGAGATAAGATACTAACTATGCTACCTAGAGCGCCAGCAGTAAAACACAAATTTCCTAGCCAAACTGTCATTTGAAAATCTTTGATATACATATCTGGTGTTTCATGGCTTCTACTATCAGCATTGAATGAAAGAATTCCTTTTGACTGTAGAGCTTTTTCTAAGTTGTCGCTTCCTGATGATAACCCTAGTGGAAGTACTATGTATAATGGAAGTCCTAAAATTAACCCTAGTAAAATTTTCAGAATAATCTTAGAAGTAACTCTTCGATAAAAATTAATAGGTAAAGCTAGCCAAAAGTTTTTAATTCTTCTGATTCTAAATTCTCCATCAATTCGCAGTTTTTCAATCAGTCGCTTTTGGGGGTTATGCTGAAAAGATTTAATAGCAAGACTAAGATTAAAGACTAAATTAGCAACCTCTGATTTTTGGTGAATATTTTTAATTAATTTTCCAGATAGATATAGAGTTTTGATGTCTGAGAGTAATATCATAACTTTAGAAAATTCTTCTTGATTTTCCTCGCTTAATTGCTGGAGAAAATTAGGGTCGGTAATTACCTCATTGATTTGGGCTAACAAATCATAAACTTTAGTATCTATTTCATCAATAACCGGAATAGAATTTTGTTCCTCTAAAATTTGCTTGTTTTCTAGAGGAGTGGAATCAGAATTATCAAAATCATTTTGAGGCTGCATACTTATAAAAGTTTTCACAAAGGTAGACTAAAAAACTTCATTTTTATGAATGTAGAATGAGTGAATGTAGAATTCAGAATTATTAAATTAGGCAATTTTAGAAGTTTTCCAGAAATGTTAACTACAAAAATTATGCCTTTAAGCCAAAATCTCTGTACTCTATATCATATTTATGAAAACTCCTATTATAGAGAAATAAGAGTTAATCCCATGGGGGTAAGTTTGGGTTGAAGAATTTAGCTTGCTTCCCGCAAAGGTAACCCAACAAAACATGAATGTTGGGTTGATCCTTGAGATCTGCTTTGCCAATGGATAATTTGTCTTAAGACTAACACTTAACAAAGGCAAACATTTTGAGGTTTACCTGCACTAAATTAACTTTTTCTAAGAAAGAGTCAAAATAGCCTGTTCCTTTCTTAATCAATGCCAAAAACTTTTTTAGCTCTTTCCCAGAATTGCAGGCGATCGCTATAACCATTCAGACCACCATTAATCAGACGGGTGACTTTTTCAAAATCTCCTTGGTCTGCATACTCGTTAATATCCCGACTTTCCCAATACCAAGCTGCCACTGCCGCATTTGTATAAGGGTCTTGAACAGCCATTTCCGGGTTGTCTTCTAAAGGCAAACCCAATTCTTCACCGCATTGACGATAATTAGCTCTGCCAGTAAGTTGAATCAGACCCCTTCCTTTATATCGTCTGCCATCTCCTGGTTGAGTATTACCTAAATCCTCTCGTCCCTCATAATCTGCACCACTAGCTAATTCTTCTTTATAATAAAAAGAACCGCTTTCATGGGCAATTTGAGCAATAAATGCACAAACTCTTGCTGTTGTTGCTAAATCAAAATCATGTATAACTTGATTGAGAGGAGCGACATATCTATGAATATCATCATCAGAAGCATCGGGCATAATTGCTTTCAGATTTTCAGCAGTCAATAAATCTGAGTTATTAGATTCTATAATTTCTGCCTGATTTTCCCAGGATAGCTCCCAATGATCGGAGAAAATATACCAGGTTCCAGCATTATGATTGAGTTCAACTTGGTAATGTCCCTGTTCTGCTAGAGAATATTTGATAACTTCATAAGTTTTTCCTTGAGCAACAGATGTTTTTTGACTCTCAGGAAGTTGAGAAGCTTGAGCTACTGCTTTTTTGAGAACAGTTTGACTAATTGCTTTGATAGTTTCCATTTTTTATAGTCTTGATATTTTTGTGAATGCAACAGGCAACGAGCAAAAGAGGGTAGAAACAGAAGAGAGACAGGAGGTAAAGGAGCAAGGGAGTGGAAAGTTGGCAAAGCAATTCTATTAGAAAGCAATCTTAGGACATTAGAGGTTACTTCCTTCCACTCCGGTCGCAATGATCTAGTCAGATTTAATTAGGCATAAATATTAATGTTTTGCCACCATTGCCTGTTCCCTGCTATCGGCAGAGACAGCATAGCAAAATCTACAAATTCTGAGGTAGTCCTGTTGGTTTTCCTTTAACAGAAACAGTGACTCTACCCCATCCTGCTTGTTCACCCATATCGACCCAAATTTTTCTTAAAAGATCGAAACTGTAAGGATCGTAAGCTGCTTTTACCCCTACCTGGTAAGTATTGCCCGCTCCGTCTCTAATACCATAAGGATCGTGTATGAAAATTTTCTGTTTGTCTAGGTCAAATCCTGTAGCTACCACCATGTGTCCGCTACCTTTATATGCCATACCCATAACTACTGGATATCCTGCTTGCAAGCACTCGATTAATTCATCAATTGAAAGTGTATAGGAAAAATAGGTATCTACTTCAAAATATTGTAAAGCACGAGTATTTGCTTGATGATCGGTAGTATCCCCATATTTATCTAGTATCTTCCCATACATACTTTCAAATTCACTATAACCCTCTGATTTTGCTTTTTCAACAAGATCGGGTCTGAGAAAGGCTAAAAACATTGAACAAGAAGTTAGGTTACATTGTCTGTAACCAGGTCCGTGATAGGCCGTATCGTTATCCAACTGAGAGAAATAGGGAACTTCGAGTTTTTTGAATTTTTCTTTTGTCTGTGTCATTTGAGAAATAGTATTGTATACAAAAAAGTACAAAAAACAGATGGAACAAGAAGTTTAGAGAGGCAGAATACTTTTTGAGTTCCAGTCCGGTTGAACAGTTGTCATTGCGACATTTGTAGAACATTCTATAGAAAATCAATCTCCAGCTTTGAGAGATTGCTTTCCGTTCCGGAATGCTCCGCAAACCTTGAACTCCATTTCAGTCGCAATGACTTTTACACTAAGTAATTATCTGGACTTGATATGATTTGATTAATGCTTGAGTTTTGGGCTGTTTTAGCTCAACTACAGCATAATATTGTCCTCACTAAATAGAAAGCTTGTAATTGCTTTCATTAATTAGACGTTTAAGGAAGCAAATTTCTGAATTATTTTTTTCTTAAAATTCAAAGAAACTTTACTTATAGCGCTGTGCGCAGGGAACAGGCAACAGGGAACAGGGAACAGGGGGAATAAATTGCCGATAATATAAGACTTCTAGCTCTTTTGCCCCTACTACAATTTGTAAATATACCAGCGCTCATTGCTATAGATGTTGTCTGCTTAGGAAAAGCAACTTCTGATGTCAGATCAAATCTGCCTGCAATGGAAGTGTTATCAGAAACCGGGTTTGTGGAAAGTATATGTTAGTATAGTGGGGCATTATATCAAATCCGGTTAAACAACCATAGAATGGTTAAGTTAGGAGGAGTCAACCCACCCCCGCCCCTCCCCCTCCCCTCCTGGGAGGGGGAGTCAGGAGTCAGGAGAAGAAAGAATTACAAAGATGAGCGTAGTTATGACGATTGAAGATTTTTTTTATGTCCAATTAAACGGATTTGATATTAAATACAAACCCGGTTTCTCTGCTTTTTTATACCGATACTACCGGATTTGATGTCACTGTCTCACCAAGAACATTTCCCTATCAACCACCCTGTTACAGCCAGTAGAAATATTTTTTTCATCTTACTGGCCACCCCCCCCCCGATAAAATATTCCCTCAACTCCTTTCGTAATATGTTCCGTGCCTGAGAAATTCGCTTGCAGACATTATCGTAGGAAATATTTTGTTTTTGGGCAATGTCTTGATGAGGAAGTTGCTGATAAAAATGCAGGATAAACGTTTCACGCATTCTCGTCGGCAAATTATCAATAGCACGACGAATCACAATCCTTTTCTCTTCTGCTTCTATAAAATAATTTGGCCTTTCTTCAACTAAAACCACTTCTTGCTCCTCAGCAGATGCGTAATCTTCGATATTTTCAACTCTATTCGCACCCCGAATGTGTTCTCGATGAATATCCACACAGAGGTTATAAGTCAGTTTTGTCAGCCATGCCTTAGAATTATAAATTTTTGCTGCATTCTTTTGCTTCTTCTCCCAAGCTTTGAGCATTGCCCGACTGAGGGCATCCTCAGCATTAGTTCGGTTTCCGCCCATCCACTTGACACAGCAATAATAAAGATAATCTTCATGCTTTAGCCATTGCTGCCAAAACTCTTGCTCTGTTTTTTCAGTACAATTTAGACCCAATGTAGTAGCTGAAACTACTTTGAGAGAATTTGATACCATAATAGTCAACCCTTAAAGAAATCTATTAGTTAGTTGGAGCAGAACTATAATTTCAAGGGAATGGGTAGCATTCTTGGGAATTGTATGTTATAATTTAACACCATGAAACTTACACAATACGATCTATTTCTGTCCAAAGCTACCGATGGGGTTTGTAGACCAGTCCGGAATAAGTAATCTGAAATCCAAGTTTTTCCTACCTCATGTGTAAGTCATAAAGAGTATCTAATCATCTCTGAAAAGCTGATTTATTCCTAGATAAGTAGTCATGCAAATTTAAGACCGAAAACAATAAACGCTGTAATAGTCTATATTCAAAGAATAGAGCGATTTATTATTACCTTAAAATATGTGTAATTGATTTTGCCTATGTACTTATGTAGGAAAATCTAATTTCTTATAACTTAGTCACCACAAGGTATTTCCATCATTGTGACCGATAGGGAAAATAATCTCAAATCCAAGTTTTTCCTGCTTTATGTGTAAGTCCTGTTTCCTTAATTTATTCCCAGTAGGAATCGTAATCTTAGTTTAGATTTTTGTTCTGTTACTACCAATCACCTTGAAAAAATATCGCGATCGCTGAATAACTTTATTTCTATTTTACTATATCCTGAGTAATATGCCAAAAAACATTTTTAACGATCTTTATAGTCAGATTGATTGGGCAAATTACGATCGCCTACTTTGATCGCTAATCTGATCAATATTCGTAATCTGAATAAGCTTTGTTGAATCAAGGCAAGAGTCAAACTCTTTACTGGAGGAATTAACTAGAATTCCACTTTCTAGCTTTCCAGCTTACCATTCTGTATCATGGAATTGAGCACCGTACACTCTATGAATAAATCAAATCTGCTACTTGATTTTCACGAGATATGCGATGCCCACTGATTTTGATTGTATTCACCTAAGTAATTGAGTACTTTTTGAGGTTCCCCTTACTCAAGCAGCATCAACAAGGCTAGAATATTTAAACATTAACTCTAGACCATCGACACTTTCTGCCAAAAGCATTGATAATTCTGTACTCGTTTAAGGTAGTATATTTTTCCTTTTCTCCATCGGGAAGAAACCTATAGCCTTTAACTTCAAATTTAGGAAGGTAAACGTCATTATCTAAGAAATCAAGCATTTTATTCAATTCACCAGGTTGCCATAAATCTTTGGCTTGCTGACCAACAATTTTACTCATTGGTTGGTTACTATTAGCAACAATGGCGGCTTGGTTCATCCAAATAACCTCGTTAGTATTCATATCAGTGATAAACTGTGGGTTAACCTCGCCGTAAATTTCAATTAGACTTTTACCTAGTTCTTTAATCATTATTTTTTTCCCTATAATTCTGATACCTCGTTTTGCTCCATTCCAGATGAGGCGAACCTCACCCCACTTAGTAGCTAATAAAATAAACCAATCTTCATGTTGATTGTAGATAGCAATTACGTCTTCTTTCCTATAATAAAAAGGGGCAATAAAGACGATACCCTGTTTAAAGACGGCTTCAGTCCATCCATTCAGGAATTGAGGCTGATTACCTTTGATATTTTTACTCATCTGCATTTTTTTCTGGGATTGTGTCTGCACCCGGCGTTGCACAATTAGGAATGATGAAATCTGAAAGTAAATATTTTTGGATAATTCTTTCCTCAATATATGTACAGTTGAAAATTTATTATCATTCTTTAATGTGCAATTTCATGCACCCTGTTTAAATACAGCTTTAATCCATCCATTGATAGCGATTTCTTGCCATAAAGATGGTTATAGTAGATGTTTGATTATTTTCAGAGATGTCTATTCAGGAATTGAGGCTGATTTTCGATCTTTTTCCTCATATACATTTTTTTCTAGGATTTGATCTCCATAGACTAGATCGGGTAGCAATTCCTGATCGTAATCAAGGTACTCGCATATAAGGCTGATGTCTACATTGTTTAAAGCTTGGCCTGAAATTGATTTGATTATCGCCTTTCTGACAAGATTGTCCAAAGGAGGAGCGGAATTATCAATTTTGGCTTCAAGAGTTTTTATCCGAGCTTGTTGTTCTGCTAAAGCCTTTTTATAGTCAAAACTTAATTCATGCAGAACATCATATTCTCTACTCCTAGCTAATCCGCTCTCTATGTAAAACAGGGCCAGACTAACTAAAGTTCGCTCTTCTTGTAAAGCTCTTTCCTCTAGCTGTCTATAGGTTCCTGCGGACATAGTGACAGATATTTTTTCAGACCTTGTTTTTCTATTACTATCGATCATTAGGTTCTATTTGACTGCTATATGGAACTTATATTAATAATATAATCTAATTAGCTGCTAAAAATGAGGTTTTAACAAAACTTAATATTTGATTTAGAACTTAATTGTTGGGACTAATATCATGTCCGGTTGAATATGTATAATTAAAGCTTGTAGTAGGGCTCCAGCCCGATAACAGATAGGGGCTAGAGCAATTCTACAAACAAAAACTTTTTGGTCGCGGAGCGCGGAACGGAGTTTTATCGCGCTCTTATCCGGACATGATATAACACGAACCTATGGAGGTCCAAAATGTGGTCGTATTGAGTCAGGTAGGGGAGCCGTCGGATTGGCGACGTACAGAAGTCAGGAGGAGAAAGAATTAGAAAAATGAAAAAATACAAAAAAAAAGGAGCGATCGCCCCCCTTTGTTGCTGAAGTAAAAACAGTAGTCGAAAAATTCAGAAATTACTTCTGGGAAACTTCTGAATAAAAAAAATACAAAAAAAAGGAGCGATCGCCCCCTTTTGTTCTAGATATGTTGGGGGCGATCGGCTTTCAGAATTCATCCCAAGCTTTAGGAAAGCGGCTGAACTTTTTGGGCTAGGCAATGTACAAAAGCTCTTTGGCGATCCAGCAATGCTTTCTCGTTAGAAAATGCATTAAAATTCTGGAAATAATCATTGGTGCTGGAGGATACTTCTTTGACTATTGTGCTTACACTTTTTTCCCCATTCTTGTATGTTTTTAAAGCATCTGAGTTTCTCATTTGTGTGAAATCTACTTTTTTATCATTCCAAAAAATCTCGTTCCAATTGTTATCTATTATTTTTCGGTAGTTTTTGAAGTTATCGCGAAAACGTTTTCCCAGCATTCCCTCGTGCGCCATAGCAGCAATATGCACATAGACATTTTTCATATCAATAGGAGAGAAAGTAGTGTAGCAGCCACCTCGTTTCGTACCAACTAAACGATCTGCGTAACACTCATAATTCATCGTTTTTTTCACCGACTTGACAATAATGTGTATCTCCTTGTTTTTTTTGCTTAGGAGTTCGACGATTTTCGCATTTGCAGTAATAATTTTTTCATCTACACCTTCCTCGTTAGAAAACCAACTCAGACTTTTACCAGCATTTTTTGAGACTGGATCTAGCAAGACAATACGTTTAAGTTTTTGTGTTAATAAATTATCAGATAATTCTGTTACATTTGATTTTGATAGGGACTGGATTGCCAAGGCACAACCTCGACTATGTGCCAAAATAAATACATTTTGATAATCATTGCCTTGGTTATTTGTCCATTCCAAAAAATCTACAATGAGTTGTTGTGAAACTTGTGAAAAACTATCAAAAGTTTCTTTCTGCATTCCTTTTGCATCTGAATCGTTAGTGTAGTTGGCGTGGCTCCAGTTTACTTTTTCAATTGTTGTCTTAAGTGCTTTTAAAACATCGTTTTCTTGCAATAGTAATTTTACTTGTAAATTTCGCAAAGTGCCAGTAGGAGTCCCTTCTAACCAGTTTCCATCTAGTTGAGACAAGAAATATGTGTCTTTATTATTATTATTAATTGAAATAAAACTAACATTAGGTTCTATCGTGAGTAGATTAATTTGTAAGACGTCAACCGAAGCGGTTGACAAGTCTTGACATGAAAATATAGTTTGGGGTTCTGATTGTGTTGTTCCACCAAAAACAATAAGAAGATTATTAGCCATGTTATTCTCCGTGTCAATTTGTGATTGTGATTTGATGCCCAAAAAGCAACAGCGAGTCATATTTGGTAATACGATCACAATGGGCAGAAATTACTGATTTTAAAGATAGATATTCCTAGAGAAACTTTTCCGTCCTTAACTTTCAGTATTTTAAAACAGAGATTGGTTGAGTTCCTTTCTCGTTTCTATTAATAAGACGTTTATACTTCCCAATTTCTGAATTTTTTGAGTGAAATTTTCAGGAAAAAAAATTTGATCAAATAAAATTCATAGGCTGACAGGAAAGCTAAAAGATAGATTAGGAATGAGAATTTTATTATCTACAGAAGTTAAATTGCCTAATTTTCATAGCGTCTGAGTTCTGAAAAAAATTCTGGACTTTATTTAGTTCTCATTCCTTAGAAAAAACTGTCTGGATGCTTAATTAGATCCGATAAACTTTTGAAGAGCCTCTCGCACTGGAACCTTTGGCTTCTGATAATAAACTTCCCCACAGTCAAGATAACATTCAGCAGCATCGATTAGGTCTTGACAATTATCTGGATCGTCGATATCTTCATTTATTTCTTGATAGTGCTGTTTTTTATCCCTAATATATCTGTTATGAGGCTTTTTCAGTAGCTTTCTGACTCTACCAGGTTGTTTTTCCCTTTCTAAACGGTCATTAAGATCGAAATCCAAACGGAGGATATCGCCCCCTACACTGTCTAGAATTTGGTTACAGATATCTTCAGAATTTTTCGCAGAAGGATTCAGAAAAATGTCCGGTATGTGCTGCACCCAACCGAGTAAACCCCATTCTTTGATTTCTTCATAACTGTAAGGACAAGTTGTATTGCCAGTTCCGATAGAAAGGACCGCAATATCGCTCAATTTTAATCCATTGTTTTTTTCCATCCATAATGCATGAGCGATCGCCACTAACACAGGATTATTTGCCGATACTCCTCCATCAATATGAGGCAGACTTTCCTCCTCGTTATAGGGGAGTATTGACTTAATCATAGAATAACGATATAATACCTTAAAAAGCATACTTTTATAAAGGCTGCACTCACCCATAAATGAAATCCATTAGAACCAAACTTAAATTAAATAATAAGCAAAAAACGCTCTTTGCTCAACACGCTGGCTATTCACGGTGGTGTTATAACTGGGGTTTAAGTTTGTGGAATGCTGCATATATTGATGGCTGTAAACCTAATGCCCGTAAGCTGAGAGAAGTTTTTACCAATCACACAAAACCTTTATATCCTTGGATGAAAAACTTGTCATCTAAAGTTTATCAGTATGCTTTCCGAAACTTGGGTGAGGCATTTAAGAGGTTCTTTCAAGGATTGGGTAAATATCCAAGATTTAAGAAAAAAGGTAAACATGATTCTTTCACAATAGATAATTGTGGAAAACCAATAGAACTAAACGGATGGAGCCATAAATTACCATTTATTGGTATTGTCAAAACTTATGAACCCATTGAGGCAACAACTAAAAAAATAACAATTAGTAGACAAGCTGGTGATTGGTATATTGGCTGTAGCTATGAATTTCACCCCACAACTACACCCAAAAAAACTGATGTAGTCGGTGTAGATTTAGGTGTGAAAACTTTGGCTACATTAAGTGACGGGAAAGTATTTGAAAGTGTCAGATCGTACCAGAAATTTGAAGCCAAGTTATCCCGACTGCAATACTTAAATCGTCATAAAGAGGTAGGTTCTGCTAATTGGAAAAAAGCACAACGGAAGATAGCCAGATTGCATAGAAAAGTAGCAAACATCCGTCAAGACGCACTTCATAAACTGACAACATACTTAGCCAAAAACCACGGCAGTGTAGTCATAGAAGATTTGAATGTCAGGGGTATGTTAGCCAATCATAAACTAGCGAAATCAATAGCCGACCAAGGATTTTATGAATTCAGGCGACAGCTAGAATATAAGTGCGAATGGTACGGTTCTGAGCTAGTAGTAGTTGAGAGATTTTTTCCATCATCAAAAACTTGCTCCTACTGTGGTCATGTTCAAGATATGCCCTTGCATCTGAGAACTTATGATTGCCCAGAATGTGGGTTGTCAATAGATAGAGATTTAAACGCCAGTATTAATTTGAAAGATGCGGTCGGCTTGACCGTCAATGCCTGTGGATGAGTAGCCGCCGACGGCCTCAGTAGAAGCAGGAAGTAAACATTAAAATGTCACTTGTTATGACGTTTTATATCGGTTTTATGAAGCAGCCAGTGGATGTACCAGAAATTAAGTCGAAATATTCGTGTAATTCTTGTCCTTTTTTTTCTTTGACAGTTGTTTCTACCTCTTGCAGAAGTTTAGCTGATAAAACTCCCCGGATACCTCCACCATCTAGACAAAGAATCTTAAAACTCATAATTTTTTTAGGAAAGCGAAACAAAAAAGTTTTTGTTTGCAGTATGGCTTTAGCCCCATCTATAGTTATCATTAAAGCCCTACTACGAACTTTAATGATAACTATTCAACTGGGCATGATATTAGATGTATAATTTCAAAACTAATAAGGCTTCTCACCTGTAAAATTCCCTGCTGGAGCATAGTTACAAACCCAAATCTCATGCTGATTAGACTGGGCAACACCACAGCCAACTTCTTTTGTATTCTTCCAGATGATTTGAGTATAATGGCCAACATCAGACCAATCTTTCTGTGGGTCCTTTACAACATCAGGAAATGTACCGTACTTAAAGTCTTTCTTCTCACTCGCCCAATAATCTACAACTTCTTGAGGTTCTACTGATTTTTTTGTTCCCTGATAAATGTTTTCGCCGTATTTATTGTCAGGGCGATGCTCGAAGCTATTATCCTTGGCTAGCTTATTTGCCCACTCCTGAGCAAATTTAGCTAAATCATCAGACCAAGTTAAATCTGGCGTTCCAACTTCCTGCCTCCATTTATTGTGAGCAGATAGGACTTTTTCAGTGTCTATGTTAGGCATGATTGACTTCGCTCTTTAGTTAGTTGTTTTCATTTCTATCTATAAGACGATTTTCGACATCAATTTCTGAATTTTTTGAGTCGGACTTGAGTTTGCTCCAATTAATTTGAATCAAAGCTTAACTCAAAACAGTAGGCTGAAAATTCAGAAATTCCTTCTGGGAAACGTCTGAATGAAAAAATCAAAAAAAGAGCGATCGCCTCCTTTTATACTAGATATGTTAGAGGCGATCGACTCTAGGTTTATGTCAGCTAGGTTTATGTCAGCATGATTCTCTTTCTTACCCTTACATAATTGATCGGTAGCAATTTTACTACCATTTATCAAGTTTTAGGTCAAAAAGTAGGAATCTGATTAAAAATTCCTCAAATAATCACCAATGAAAGCTTTTGCTATATCTTCTCCTTGCTTCAAAAGGTCTTCCCATGCAGCAGTTGCAGCTCCAGCTCCAGTAGCAGTTGCAGCAGCAGCTCCAGCAGCATTTGCAGATGCTACAATCTTTTTCCCTATGTTAGAAAAGGCAGTTGTTTCAATAAATCGGTGTTGATATGGCTTGTTAGACTTATTGTGATAGACTAAAAACCGCAATGTTTTCTCATTATTTTGCCCATACTGAAAAGCATCGTCAACCTGGATTTTGTATCCACCACTCACTAGAGGATTTTTGGACTCATCTTCTTGGCATTTCTCAAAAAATGAATCAGCAAGACCTAGCTCAATAAATAGGCTACCACTTGCTTGTTTATCCTTAACAGAGTATGGCACAACAATATACTCTTCTTGCCTGCTACCTAAATTTTGTTGCCATTTAATCGTTTGATCTTCTTTAGCTTTGGGATTGAATTTTATCCAATCGCCTTTCTCAACAATAGCCATTTTTTTCGTCCTTAACTTTCAGTATTTCAAAACAGAGATTGGTTAAATTCCTTTCTCGTTTCTATTAATAAGACGATCATGGTTATCAATTTCTGAACTTTTTTGAGTGAGATTTTAAGAGAAAAAATTTGATCAAATAAAATTTATAGGCTGAAAAGATAGATATAGAGATACTTTGAGCAATAAATCGAATAAAAAATTGAGTCAAAAAGTCGATTGAAAATTCAGAAATTACTACTGGGAAGCGTCTATTAGATAGAAGCCAAAAACCAAGAAACAAGGAAAGAAATTAATGACTTCTATTAATCAAGCTGTTTATGTTCCTAATTCTAGCACCTATAAGTTTTTAGGTGATGTAAGTGCTAACTTGCCGGTCGTTGATGCGCCCTCTGATGCAAATTGGCGACGTTGGTCAATGCTCCACGATGGATCTGACTATCGTATGTATTGTTTCAAGGGTAGTACCCATGATACACTCTATCAATTTGGGTGGGATGGTAGCTCTTATAAATATGGTCATAATTCATATCGCGTGTTAACTATATCTGGCATTCCTGATGATGCAGATACCAATAGTTTCTCTATGCTCTATGGGGAGGAATATTACCGAGTCTACTTCCGTCAACTTGGTAATCCCAATAAACTGTATCAATTTTTATGGGATCAAGAGGCTGAAAGTTATGTCCCTGGTCCCGCACTTCCAATATCTGGATTTCCAGATGACACGGACTGGTCTCGGTGGTCGATGCTGAATGATGGTAATGATTACCGCATTTACGCATTCAAACTTGGTAGCAACAACGAGTTCTATCAAGGAGCTTGGAATGGTAGCGAGTATAAGTATGGTTACAAATCTGCTAATTGTCAAGTATTGACTCTAGAGAACATTCCGCCAAGTTGCAATTTAGCGAGTATGGCAATGTTGCATGATGGTAGTGAATATCGGTTTTATATGCAGACTTTGTAACAATCAAATTGGCCTCCGAATCTAGGGACTAAGACTGCTGGAGAAGTTGGACGTTGGTAACACCTAACCTTTCTGATTTGAGGTGTAACACAGTTGTAACTTAATTGCAAACCTATGATTACACTATTCGGTATTCAGAAGCTGTCAGAATGCCTTTGTAATAACTAACTGCACTTTCTTAATTGTTAGCTGATAGGTTGGGTCTTACTTTAGTAACCCAACCTTAATGATATGACAACTGAGCGATCGCAATCAGCTCAATCAATAATATCATGTTTGCTTTATTAGCGATCAAAAATATATTCCACCCTCTCTTCACTTTACCTTCTTTTGTAATTATGTACGATATTCTAACTGGACTTGCTTTAAGTCCAAATGCAACTTATGGCTATGACAATAGTATTACACCACAACTTCAAGCCTTATTTAACAATACTTTCAACTACATAGAAAACAGAACCTATTTAGACTTTCAACAAGTAGATTACAATACAGCAGAAATAAAAATTAGTATAGATTCAAATACTCCTTATCTTGGCTATGCTTACTTCCCTGGAGATCGTCCAATCAACAGCGATATTTTCTTATCTGATGAATTGCTATATGTTGAAAATCAATATTTACAACAGTATGTGATATCTCACGAAGTAGTACACGCTATCGGTTTAAACCATACTGTCAGGCAAGATTCTGTTGTGTCGGAAGTCATTGACTTAAATTCACTAAACTTATTCCCTACAGCCTTTGATTTGTGGGCAATAGAAACCAATTATTTAATATCACAATTTTAGGAGTATCGGATTTGATATTAGACAACTAATCTACCGATAGGTGCGTTGCAACGCACCCTACAGAATAACTTAGCTGTTTCCTTTTCCCTACAATAATATCCGGCGATCGCCACTATATCTCTTGACTTTTCTCCCGCACCAAAACGGCAGCATCAACCGCCGACAAACCAGAAATATCTACTTTATGAATACTAACTCCTCTTTTTTCTAAATCATAAGTATAAGTTTTGTCATAATAGTGGAGAATTAAATCTGAAGCTGCTGCCAAGTTTCCCTCCCTCAGAAAATTAATCGCTTCTTGCGTCCGTAGACCCCCCAGTCGTCTTCTAATGCGTTCGGTCGCAGCAATCAAATCATTAATATCTGCTTCTCCATAAATTTCGACCAAAAATGCTACTCTTTCCTGACGACTACGACTTATTGAGATAACTTTCGCCCTTTCCATTTGCTCAAAAATTTCCTGGGGAATACAACACATTCCAATACGCTTACTCTCCGCTTCAACCCATAAAACTTGACTCCGGTCGAACTTTGCCCATTCCATCACGATCGCATTCCAAAATTGCTCATTAGTAGGTTGAGGCAACTGCCCCAAAGCACCGAAACTACTACCCCGATGGTTAGCTAGAGCTTCTAAATCTAATACTTGTTCTCCTATATTTTCCAGAGCAGTCAATATCTCAGTTTTACCACTGCCAGTCATTCCCCCCAGAATAATCATTTTTTGTGGAATCGAAAATAGAGAAAGTGCCCAACGTCGAAACCCTTTGTAACCGCCAATCAGTAGAGCAACATTAAATCCTGCGGTTTCCAGTAACCAACCAACTGCAGCGCTACGCATTCCACCTCGCCAACAGTGAATTCTAACTTGACGGTCTGGAGCTAATACCTTCGCACGGGCAACAAAATTAGCTAATTTCGGACCGACGATCGCTAACCCTAATTCGACTGCTTCATCTTTACCTTTTTGTTTGTAGCAAGTTCCCACCAAGGCACGTTCATCATTATTAAATAGAGGGAAATTAACAGATCCAGGAATATGACCTTGAGCATATTCGCCGGGACTACGAACATCGAGAATGACTCCTGGTGTTTGGAAAAATGCGTCAGGTTTTAGGGATTTTGCCATTATTTAAAGACGGAAGACAGAAGTAGGAAGGAAGAAAGTCTTGAATATTATATTTTATCATGTTTATGTGTAGGGTATTTGCTGAAGTCCTAGATTTTTTATCCCGATATTTTTTCTTCTGCCTTCTGCCTTCTGCCTTTTGCCTTCTGCCTTTTGTTATAGCGATCGCATTCGGCAATAATAAAGAGCCTAGTTTCATAGAAAAACTAAGCTCTTGGTAGCATAACCTAAATATCATTGAGCTACTCTAAGACAAAATGTAGAAGCAAGTATTTAAAATTAAGAAATATATTTCAGCAATAATATCAAATCCGGTAGCATCGGTATAAAATCTTTTGAAGTAGGAGTCAGGTAGGGGAGCCGTCGGATTGGCGACATACAGGAGTCAGGAGTCAGGAGGGAAAAAATTTATGAAGATTTGGTAATGGTGAAGATAAAGAATGTTTTTATACCGAATTAAACGGATTTGATATAACCCGTAATATCCTCTCCACAAACATCCGCTAGAAAAGTTAAAGCGCGAAATCGTAAGCCAATAAATTGGTCATACAAAGGATTCAGTTTACACATTGCAGGAATATGAAACAGTAGATGTCCGAATAGTTTCACATCTCTCTCAAAAGGACATTGAGCTGGGATCAATTGACACAGCAAATGTGCTATTTTTTGATTATTTATTTCTACACGATCGAGATATTCGCGAATTGGTTGCAGTAGTTTATCTAGGTAGTTATGGTTTGTTTGAGCAGCTTGCTGTGAAATACTTGTAATAGAACTCATAATTAGATCATCCTATATATCAACTCTATCAATATATTTTCAGTCTAACTTTGATCTCACTTTCTTGTATAGCCAATTTGGCCTGATTTTGCAAACTTTCACAATTACTTTAATTTTTATCCTAGTATTGTGAAGATTAGATGAAATCTGTTGATATTTGTTTAAAATAACTAGCTTTTATCGCCAAAATTTGTTATTCCAAAAATCAAATCATTGAAGCTAAAAAAATTACTGTTATTCGCACTTTAGCAGAATATTCAGTAGAATTACGTTAAAAAATAGTTATGGAAATAATAAATATTGATAAATTGTTATCTAATATACTGTTTTTATAATCTCAATTGCTTCTGAATAAATATATTGACCTCGAGACAAATATCGTGAATTAATATCTAATTAATAAATCCTTGGAATTAATTTTTTTACCCGTTGTTGATAATCTGAATATTCTGGATATTTTTCACTTAACCAGGTTTCTTCTTGCCTTGCTTTCAAGTCAAGAAACAAAAAAATCACAATAACAGCTACAAAATGAGACAAACTAAGTTGAAAAATGCTCCAACCGAGAGTCAAGAAAATTAAACCGCTATACAAAGGATGTCTAACAATGCCATAAACTCCTGTTTGCACTAGCTCACCATCTACTCTTGGATATGGCAAAGGTGTCAGATTTTTGCCTAAATCTAATAATCCTTTCACAATAAAAACTAATGCAGTAGCACTAAAAAGTGCTGCTACGATCCAACAAGAGTATATTAATTTTGGCAATTCTAAACTAATTCCTGGTAGGTGATATGTAGGCAAAAAAATAAATCCTACCAGCAATAAACCTTGAATTAATACCAAATATTCACCGCGTTTGCCACTGCGCCACCCATCTCTGGTAAAACCGCAATTTGTAAGTATTTTCATGATTATATTTTTAGAATTTTTTTAACGTCGCCAATAAGGTCGCCCTTTCCAGAAAACTCCTATAGCTAGACTTATTAATGAAGTTCTAGATGCACTAACTAATACAGCAGGGAGAGGAAATAAAGACTTGAATAATAATCCGATAAATAAACATAAAACTAGCGCCCAAAGACTAGAATTATTCAGTAACCACTGCTTTTGCCAGAATTCTAATAAATAAACTGCTAACGCTCCCATTCCTACTGCTGCTCCTACAGGTATTAATACGCCAAAAATTGGAGAAGAAAATAGCATACTCAATGGTTTCAGGATAACAACAAAATAAGTGAAGCTTAAGATTAATAATACTTCTGTTGCTACAACTGCCAAAATAGCAATGAAACTTACTAAAAATAGTTCTTGCCAAGGTAAACTTTTCAAACGTTGCCAAATATTATTCATGTTTTAAGTTGATAGAATTAGGAAAATTGAGTTAATCTACAATTAGATATCTGTGGATAAAGTTTAAAACTGCTTCTAAACCAACTTTTGTTTTGAGATTCGTAAAGACAAAAGGGCGATCGCCTCGCATCTTTTTAGTATCTTTTTCCATAATATTCAGGTCTGCTCCTACATGGGGAGCAAGGTCAATTTTATTAATTACAAGTAGATCGGATTTAGTAATACCTGGACCTCCTTTTCTGGGAATTTTATCACCGGCAGCTACATCAATTACATAGATTGTTAAATCAACTAGCTCGGGACTAAAAGTTGCTGCTAAGTTATCACCGCCACTTTCGACAAATACTAAGTCTAGATCGGTAAATTTATTTTCTAACTGCTCAATAGCAATGAGATTAATAGAAGCATCTTCCCTGATAGCTGTATGAGGACAACCACCTGTTTCTACTCCTATTATACGGGAACTATCTAATGCTTGACTTCGCACTAAAAATTGGGCATCTTCTTGGGTATAAATATCATTGGTGACAACTGCAATATTATATTCTTGTCGCATTGACTTACATAAGGCATCAACTAAAGCTGTTTTACCTGAGCCTACCGGGCCAGCTATTCCAATCCGAAAAACATTCATAAATTACTAATTGTTAATGGGTATAGCAGAAGGAAGAAGGAAGAAGGAAGAAGGAAGAAGGAAGAAGGAAAAAGGAAAAGCCTTTCAAATAATAGTTTAGCAGGCTATTATTAAAATACAGTAGATTCCGTAGTAATTAAGTACCTCACGGGCAGCGGGAAGTGCTGTAAAAGTTTACCGAATTGTTAATAATTAGGGCTTGCTGATTAAATATCAAAGCATTGACTGATATTAGTTTCAGCCTTTTTTTGTCGAAAAAAGTGCAAGTTTTTCGGTCTAAAAAGCTCATGCATGCTAATATTTTGGGATGATTATGGCAGAAAAATCAAGGGATAATTCTTCCTACTGCCTCCTCGCTCATTCCCCATTTCTCCTGTCTCCTGTCTCCTGTCTCCTGTCTCCTGTCTCCTCCCCCTACCAACAGACTTTATTCAGCAAACCCTAATTAAATAATTCAGCTTTAAATCCTCCCCTTTCAAGGGGAAAAAAAGAAATTTTTTCCTTAAGGGTCAATCCTCTTCTTTTCAAGGAGATGTAATTGTTAATTAGGGCTTGCTGATTAAATATCAAAGCATTTACAGATAAAGGTTTTAGCCTTTAAAGGATCGAAAAAAGTGCGCTTGTTTCAGTCTAAAATGCTCAAAAAGTTGGCATTTTGGGTAGACAAGCACAGAAAAATCAAGGGGCAAAATATCTGACTACCTCCTCTATAATTCGCATTTATCCTGACTCCTGACCCTGACTCCTGACTCCTCCCCTCAGGGCAAACGCATCTCGTCAATAAACTAGGGGTAATTCTCAATAAACCGGGTTTTATTGCGCTTGTTGACAATAGACTTTCAACATATAGTGTCTATAAAATCAAATAAACACTACATATAGGGAACGGCAAAATAAGATGCGTTTGCCCTGCTCCTCCCCTCACTCATAAGACTTTTTCAGCAAGCCCTAATTATTAATTATTAATTATTAATTGTTGAACTACCACCTCAAACCTAACTTCTAAATAATCTAGTATATTGAACTTCGTGAGCCATACTTGCTAGAGATAATCCCCAACTACAACTGTTTAACTCATCATCTTTTAATTTGAGGATTTCTTTGGCACTCAAAACTATTTGATTTTGCAATTCCCATAATAACTTTTGTCCTACTGTTTGACCTAGAGGAATTAATTTGACACCAGCATTAACTAGATTAGTTGCCCAACTATGTAGATAACCTAAAATTGCAGTTTCAATCTCAATTTGCCAGCTAGCAGAAATTAGACCATAAGCGATCGCAAAGTTACAAAAATCTGTTTCTGTTTCGAGTTTTTTTTGGACAAAACTCATTAATTCTGTTGATAAATCTGGCTGAATATTCGTAAATAAACGAATCAAAGTTCGACCCATTTGTAAACTTTGCAGACGCAATTCTTCTGTCTCTTTAACTGCCGTTGCCCAATTATTCCAATTATTTAAAAGCTGTAAATTTCCTGAATTAGTTTCCAAATAAGCTCTAACTATTAATGCTGCTTCTAATCGAATACTTCCAAATTTGAGACAATCTATCAACCAATTTTTGAGACTATCATAATCGGAAATTTTTCCTGTAGTTACTAATACTTCAATACCTTCTGAATAACTATAAGCTCCTACTGGTAACGCCGGACTTGCTAACTGTAAAAGACATAAAAGTTGGTTTTCTCCCTGGTTTTGATAGTGCATGATTTCCGGTTTATAAAACAGACATATATATGGTTTGCTATCTCTTGCTTAATGACCATGACCATAAGCTCCTATTTCTGGTTGAAATGGAGAGATTTCTTCTATAATTTCCATACCTAATTGTTCCAGCATAGCTTTTAACACTGGGTCTGGAGATAACTTTAAATTGGTAGGAGTAATTTCTATTGGTATATGTCTATTACCTAAATGATAAGCTGCCCTGAGTAAATCTAAGGAAGTTTTCCCTGTTATTCTCAGGATGGGTTCTGGTTTAGCAATTATTCTGACTATAAACTCACCCGTCTCATTGGCCAGTAAGTCGCGATCGCGCAGCACTGTTCCTCTAGACAAACGCAGATGTAAAATTTCCCCATTCTCTGTATCAAAACGATAGCGACTCCTGGTCCGTTGTACTGCAGTCAGAGGTAAAGTCAAACAAACTACTGCATTTTGGTCAGCAGCTAAACGTTGGGTTAAAATTACCATTGTCAGTCATGGGTTTATTGACTACTTGTTCGCTCTTGTTGAAGACGGAGCAACTCAGTTTGAATTCTTTCTCGTAAGGTTTGATTAATCTTTTGAGCCATTGTAATCTGATTAAACAGAGTAACGGTCATATCATTACTATCAATAATTTTTTTAGCTTGATTGCAGTAATTCACGGCAATTACTTGAATATTTCGTGGTAGATCGTTAACAGTGTTTTTCTGATTGCAAATAATTGGAGGAATAGATCCTCCTGGACTTTGTTTTTGAAATTCATTTTGAATTTCTTGATAAACTCCTATTCTTAAGTTTTCAATTTGTAAAACTGTAGTACTATATTTAGTTATTTCTTCATCTGTAAAGTTTGCTTCTTGTTCTTCTTCTGTATCTGTAAAAGATTCCTGAGCGTAGACAGCTCTATCAAATACAGGAATTAATGAGTTAGATAACCTAGTAGGTATTACACCCATCATTAAGCCTAATATAGATAGAGTTACTGCTGATAAAGACTGGGACATTAGTCTATGGGGATATAGTGGAACAGTACGAAATAAAGCTTTAATCTTCATAATCTGTGATAACGAATAAAATTTAAACTATCTAAATACTTACGAATTATTTTAGTCCGAGAAAGTTCCTAATTACTTAAGAGTTTCTAATGAAAGTGGAAAAATTAAAGTTATTTTTGAAGAAGGAGACAGGAGACAGGAGACAGGAGACAGGAGGAAAATTACATGGGGATTCTAACCCCAAGTAATTTTGAACACCGTGTAGACGGTGGGGTATTAAACCCACAAAGAAAATGATAATACAGCACATCATCTGTGTTTGATCCAAGAATTTGTAATTTTTAGGAACTAGATATTTTATTCAATAGGTATATTTTAAATATAAAGCTCTGGGATATGTAATAGCTGTAGGCCAATTGGGAATTCTACTTATAGAACCCATTTGAGATATCTTTAAAAAGAGGGATTGCACATTAATGATAATAGATTTTAAACTGTACATATATTGAGGAAAGAATTATCCAAAAATATCTACTTTCGGATTTTATCATTCCTGATTGTGCAACGCCCATTTTCTTTGTTCTTGCACAGCTGTGGAGACTTCTGTCAGAGCAGTTTGATTTGGGTGATTTTTGTGTAAAAATCTAGGGTTTTTGCCCATTACTTCTGCTTTTGAATAACCAGTTATTGTTTCAAAGCCTTGATTCACATAAACTATAGGATTATCTGTTTGAGTAGAGTCAGTAATCATTATCCCATTTTGACAAGCATCAATTGCTCTGTGTAATAATTGTAATTGCTCCTCATTTTGTTGATGTTCTGAAAGCTCTTGTTTGAGTTTAGTGTTTTCTTCTTTCAATTTTTGTTTTTGTTTAGTCATCATCATTTGATTTTCTACACGAGCCAATAATTCTTCTATTTGTAGTGGTTTAGTAATATAATCTACTCCTCCCACAGAAAATTCTTTTACTTTATCTACAGAACCGTTGATAGAGCTAACAAAAATGATAGAAATATCTTTCGTTTTAGGGTTTGCTTTTAACTGTTGACAAACTTGATAACCATCTACTTGTGGCATCATAATATCTAATAAAATTAAATCTGGCACTTGTGATTGGATAGTTATTAATGCCATTTCTCCATTGGTGGCTTCCCTTACTTAATACCCTTTTTCAGAGAGTATTTTAGCTAAAATTCGGAGATTATTAGGTTGGTCGTCCACTACTAAGATATCACCCAAAAATTCTTTAAATTGATTGTTATCCATAATTTTAAGTATATACACTGAAATTAGTAATTTACTCTAACTAAATCCATTGAAATATTTCAGTAAAATTATCTAAAATAAAGATAATTTTTTCACAATTATTATTATTTAGTAGGTAATTATTATCTACTAAGTCATAGTTAGTAACTATTTTACCTTAATAATTTTCTAGATCCAATACTTAATTAATTGAGTCTCGATTTGGGCAAATTAAAAACTATAGCAATCCTATTTTATTCCTGTCAAAAATCTTACTGCTTTTTAGGGAACACTTAACTGGGAACAGGGAACAGGTAAGAGTTTCAGTTTTTTTATTTACTTTTTGATTACCCGCAATCTATTTAGGATTGCTATAGAGAATATTTTAACTCTTAAATAAAATTGACAAAATCATAGTATTGTTATATAATTTAAATAAATTTTAAATATAAATATAAATTAACCTAATTATTAATACTTAGTTTCTAATGAGTAATAATGAGTAATATTGTACTAGATGTTCGCGACCTTAAAGTTCAATTTACAACAGAAGAAAAACTACTAAAAGCTGTTGATGGTATATCTTTTGCAGTCAAACGAGGGCAAACTCTAGGAATTGTAGGGGAATCAGGTTCCGGAAAATCTGTTACATCTCTGGCAATTATGGGTTTATTACTAACTAAATCTTGTCAAATTAACGGTGAAATTTGGTTCAATAATTCTGCTGAAAATGAACAAAATTCTCAACCAATAAATTTATTACAGTTACCAGCAGAGCAAAAACAAGAATACAGGGGTGGCGAAATAGCCATGATTTTCCAAGAACCTATGAGTTCTCTTAACCCTGTTTATACCATTGGATTTCAGTTAACAGAAGCTATTAGATTTCATCAAAATGTTTCACCAGCAGAAGCACGACGTCAAGTAGCATCTCTACTTCAAGAAGTAAAACTTCTGCCTAATGATGAAGTGTTGCGACAAAAATCTATAGAAGAAATAGCAGAAGAAGGAAGAAGCGGTGCGACCCCGCGACGACGCCAGTCGCAAGGGAATGCGCACCAAGAGAGGAATAAGGAAGAAGGAAGAAGGAAGGAGGAAGAAGGAATAAGGAAGGAGGAAGAAGGAATAAGTAGTGGTACAAGCGAACGCGAAATTATGCTACAAGTCAACAAAAAAAAGCTGGCCATGCTAGACCGTTATCCTCACGAACTTTCTGGCGGTCAGTTGCAAAGAGTGATGATAGCAATGGCGATTTCTTGTAACCCCACTTTATTAATTGCAGATGAACCTACAACAGCTTTAGATGTTACAGTCCAGGCGAGAATTTTAGAATTACTCCGGGAGTTGGGACAACGCAGAGGAATGTCAGTTATATTTATCTCTCACGACTTAGGAGTAATGGCTGAAGTTGCGGACACTATAGCAGTAATGTATCAAGGTAAAATAGTTGAGTCTGGCGAGATCGGACAAATATTTACTCAACCACAGCATCCCTACACAAAAGGTTTATTAGCTTGTCGTCCTCCCCTCCATGGAAAAATTTTGCGCTTGCCTACTGTTTCTGATTTTATGGAAGAAGTAACAAACTCAAATGGCGAAATTGAAATTAGAGAAAAAAAGATAACAGTAACAGCAGAAAAACAAAATGTAGATTTGGCAAAACAAACAACTCCCCAAACAACAGAAAATTCAATTTTACAAGTTAATAATTTGCGAGTAGGATTCCCAGTTAAAGGAATGTTTGGTCAAACTAAACGTTTATATATGGCAGTTAATGATGTTTCTTTTAGTGTTGCTCCCGGTGAAACTTTGGGTTTAGTGGGAGAATCTGGTTGTGGTAAAAGTACCTTAGCTAGAGCAATACTACAATTGATTCCGATTACAAGCGGACAGGTGTTTTTTGAGGGTCAAGAAATAACAAACTCCCATACAGGTAGGTCAGGAATTAAGCAATTGATGCGGAGGTTACGACGGGATATGCAAATTATTTTTCAAGACCCCTTTAGTTCTCTGGATCCTCGTTTAACTGTTGGCGCTGCAGTAATGGAACCAATGTTAATTCATCGAGTAGGTAATAATTCCCAAATTAGGCGCGATCGCGCAGTATATTTATTAGAAAGGGTAGGATTAACTGCTGATTCATTAAATCGTTATCCCTATGCTTTTTCTGGTGGTCAACGTCAACGAATTTGTATTGCTCGTGCTTTAGCTTTGAATCCTAAATTGATTATTTGTGATGAGTCTGTTTCAGCTTTAGATGTATCGGTGCAAGCGCAAGTTTTGAATTTGTTTAAAGAATTGCAGAATGAGTTTGGTTTAACTTACATATTTATTTCCCATGACTTGAGTGTAGTTAAATTTATGAGCGATCGGATCATGGTAATGAATCAAGGTAAAGTTGAAGAAATTGGCCTTGCCGAACAAGTTTATAATCAACCGCAACGAGAATATACGCGACAACTTATTGCCTCTATTCCTACTGGAAATTTAGAGAAGTTCAAGGTTTCGTAACTTGAGGAGTCAGGAGTCAGGAGTCAGGAGTCAGCATGGAAGAAAGAAGGAAGAAGGAAGGAGGAGAAAGTTTTTTGGTCGCGGAGTGGTGTTCTTAATTTAGAGGAGTCAGGAGTCAGGAGTCAGGAGGGAAGAAAGAAGTTGGGCAATACTTCAGTTGTCAACCGATCGGTACAAGCAAAATCACTTTGTATGCTAATTTTAGCTTGCGTTAATGTTAATTATTCTTATGTTTGCTTCTCCCTGTACGGACGTTGCATGCAACGTTCCTACCTACTCCCCTGCTCAACAAAATGTATAGCAATGTGCGCTTGCATATTTACAAATTACCGAAAAATTGTGGTTTAAAGCCTCCCCTTTTAAGGGGATAATAAAGAAAAATTTTCATTATTAGTCAATCCTCTTGTTTTCAAGGAGAGGTAATTATTAATTATTAATTATTAATTGTTGAAAAGAACTGTCCAATAGCTAAAAGTTTTATCATTTTCTTTGTGGGTTTAATACCCCACCGTCAACGGGGGTGTTCAAAATTACTTGGGGGAGCGAATCCCCATGTAATTTTCCTCCTGTCTCCTGTCTCCTGTCTCCTGTCTCCTTCTTCAAACTATCAGTTTTTTATTCCCCCTGTTGCCTGTTGCCTGTTGCCTGTTGCCTGTTGCCTGCGCACAGCGCTATTATAAAAAATAACTAACACATAACAGATTAAATAATTATGATTGAATGGTTAATTGCTTGGGGGAGTAGTGAAGCGGTTAAATTTATTGCTCAGGAAGTTATTGGAGAATTAGGTAAGGGTGCCGCTGAAGACTATG
>NZ_JAAHGB010000044.1:10818-59618 GCF_010672695.1 Okeania sp. SIO1H4 | reverse complement strand
TTGTCGGTAGAGTTTTTCCAACTCTTCGATACTTTTGTGTGGTTCTAGCTTTAACAATCTCGGCATGGCGATCGCCCAACTCTTACTATTCATCCCTTAATTTATCAGGTTTAATTTTTTTATACCGATGCTACCGGATTTGATATGATATCATGTCCGGATAATCAGCGATAAAAAAACCTTCTCCACTTGAACCTTTCTTTACCTTCTGCCTTCTGCCTTCTGCCTTCTTCAAGATGATAATTTCTCCACAAAATTTTGATGTTCTGCTGTAGCTAACCCCAGTTGTACAACTTCAATTACTTTGATTAAATTTCCTGTTAATAAAGCTGCTTTATCTAACCATAAACCAGGAAAAACTTCACTACAAATTATTCCCTCGGAATTAGGTTGAAGCTGAACATATTCCCCTTTTTGTAGGCTAAACCAATCAATTTCTCCATCTTCGACGCGCCAAACCAGATATTCTTGAACTTGATTACGACGATAGATTTTCTTTTTTTCATGCACATCAATAGAAACAGTACTAGCAGCAATTTCTACTATTAATTCCGGTGCTCCTTCCACATAACCATCTTCACTAATAATTGACTGTCCACCATTTTCAATTCGCATTAAAGCATCGGGTTGAGGTTCATTATCTCCATCCAAACGAACAGTCGAATTATCTCCAAGTTGCACTCCTGGTGTTGAAGCACGATAGAGTAATAGCCATCCCATAATTGAAGCATGGGGTTCACCATGTTGGGTCATTCGTAAAGGAGATGCCATATAAACTGTTCCCTCAATTAATTCTGCTTTTTTAACATTTGACTTACTGTAACGATTTTCAAACTCAATTCGAGTTAAGCGATCGCCATTTTCTAGGGTGGGAATTATTGATGTTAATACTGTATTTTTAAATCCAATTTTCATAACCATCTGGCCTCAATATGTTAGATTTTGTTAGTAAATATATAATATAAAATATTAATTTTTGAGGTGTTTTGAATTGTCAAGGATAGGCAAAGTTTAGTTATTAATACTATTGTTAAATGTGGTGTGATTTTACTATCTGAATTAGATGCGATCGCTAATTTCAATTTGGTATTCCATGCTTCTGTTTGAGCTTGGTTAATGCTTGCTTTGCTGGAAAAGTGCGTCCCTCTTGCACTGAATTTCAACCTGCCTGAATACCTTCTATTGCTTGTATGCGGTCTACTAATTCTAGTAATTTTTGGTATGACTCTGCATCCTGAACTACGACTTCTGCTTTACCATTAACTGTGAGGATGAGTGGGTTTCCGCTTTCCTTAATTCGCTGCAAGTATTGGGTGGTATTACGTTTGAAGTTAGTAAGGGAGTCAATGTCTTTGGTTATGTCTAGCATCTTGTTACTTAGATAATTATTTAGCATCATATTAGCATTTTTTTAGATGTTTGGTAAGTCAGCTACTAGAAAAAAATCAGGGGCTAATTTTACCACTGAAGCTCTATATTGGTATAAATTACAAATGAAAATATTGTAGAAGCAATAAATTTTTGATATGACTGCTATGGTTATTTTGTTAATTTCATTCGTAACAATAAACTTTAAATCTCTTGCTGAACTGATAACTGATAACTGACTAAGGCGGCTGAAACGTTTATATGTTAAAGTCTACAAGTCTCTGCGAGAGAGAAGACAACCGTCGACCTGGCCCTAATTGAAAGAAGTCCTTATGCGGGAGGTGCCCCATTGAATGCGATGATGTATCCTTCTCCCAATTTAGCTCATCGTAGCTCAACAATTCGTCATCCCCCTTCATCCATCCTACTGAATTTCCAAAATTTTTCCATACCCGCCAATCATACTCTTTTCTTCCACCCAAATTATGGTAAATTTTCTTCTGCACAGAAAAGCCAAATTTACCATCACTATATTTTACCCAAAGTCTGTCAATTGTGCGGAGGTCTGTACAAGGAAAATTGTCTATATCTTGTTGGGTTAAATGTCCTTGCTCCTTTAGCCCCGGTACTTTCAACATTAAACGAGAAGTTTCTGTATCTGCCTCTTTCCATCTCTTTTGTTTTAGTAGATTTTCTAGGGTGGAATAGTCTGCATTTTTGTTTTTTGGCGTTGTTGTATTCTTGGTTTGTTCTGTGTTTTCTCCTAGGTAATGTACTCCTATAAAAATACTTATTCCCAATACTCCTACTCCGATAATTCCTGCTACAAAATTACCTTTTAACTTGAAAGTATTAATAGTATGCCAAATTATTTTCAAAGCTTTTAAAGCTTTTTCATTAGCAGGAGAAACTGCTAAAATACGATTCCATAATTGTTCTGCTAATTCTAGATTACTCTCATTTTCTGCTTCTAATGCCTCTTCTCTGAGAGTAGCAATATATTGTTCATTTGGCTGCTTTTTCAATAAGATTAAATGATATTTAGTAGCAGGTTCAACAATAGCATAAGGAGTTTGCCGAGGCTTTTTAAACTGACTATTAATATTAGGAACTTGATGACGTAAACGATTATATAATCTTTCTACAGTGGCACAATTACCTTCACCTTTAATTCTTAAAGATTCTAATAAAGCATAGGTAAAAGAACCCTGTTGTATCCTTTCATACTCAATTTCATAAGACTTTTCATTCGGGTGACAAGAAAAAAATGCAATTACTCCTTTTTGCTTTTCTTTTCCTATACCTAAACCTTTTGAACTTTCCTGACTGCGACAAGCATCCAAAAGTAAAATCACATTATCTGCTCCACATCGCCTCAATCTTTCTGTCACAAAATAAAGGGAAATAGCAGTATCTTCTACTCCATCTGGATGAGGGTCAGCATCAGCAGGCATCAAATAATCTCGGTCTTTAAAACGCATTCCATGACCGCTATAAAAGAACCAAAAATTATCACCTGCGGATAAAAATTCCTTGTCAAATATTTCTCGTAAAAATCTTTTGAGTCTGCCGTAAGTAGGTTGGGAATTAAAAGTTTTACCTGCATAATTAATTGAGGGTGAATTATCAGTAAATAAATAAACATTCTCAAAACCTGCTTCATTGAGAAAATAATTCTGCATTAATTTAGCATCTCTCTGAGCATACTTAAGATTTGGCATACTATTGTAATTGTTAATCCCAATACAAATAGCCCAATTTTTTGCCATTCTTTAAGACCCCTTAAATTCTAATTACGGCTGAAAAGCTTATGTGTTTAAAATTTACAATTTTCTGTGGGAGAGAATAGAGATTACTTCCCATCCATCCTTACCCTCTACTCCTTTCTTAAAAACTAGGCATCCTGGAAGATGTCCTGCCCTAGCTTCATTCAAGTAAAAGGTCAAGTCAGAGTAATATGACCATTCTCCTTCTCTGTACCAACCTACTTCGTGACCAAACGCTTCCCATATTTTTTCATCGTAACTTTTTGTACCATCTAACATATTTTTATAAATTTTCTTCTGTACAGAAAAACCAAACTTACCATTGCTATATTTCACCCAAAGTTTGTCAATAGTTTGGAGGTCTGTAGTAGGAAAATTTTCAATCGACTCAGGTTTTAAATAAGTTGTTATTAAAATTTCTGGTAATACCCCGTCATCTAAATCTATGTCATCTAACCCGAATAAATTTTTCTGTTGTCTGGCGCATTTTACCATTGCTCTAACTGTTTCTTCATCTGCCTGTTTCCACTCACCATTAGCTAGGAATTTGCGGAGTTTTGTATAGTCTACGTTTTTCTCAGAAAGTAACTTTATTTCATCGTTTTGAGGGCTAGTTTCAATAACTTCTGATTGAGGTTCTATAGGTTCTTCCATCTGCCAAATTCTTCTCAAAGCTTTTAAAGCTTTTTCATTAGCAGGAGACACTGCTAAAACGCGAGTCCATAAGTGTCTAGCTAATTCAATATTTTTCTCTACCTCGGCTTGATAAGCATCATTTTCTAGTGTGGCAATATCCCTCAAATTTGCCTGTTTTTCCAACAATATTAAATGATATTTAGTAGCAGGTTCAACAATAGCATAAGGAGTTTGCCGAGGCTTTCTAAATTGACTATTAATATCGGTAACTCGATAAGACAAACGATTATATAATCTTTCAACAGTGGCACAATTACCTTCACCTTGAATTCTTAAAGATTCTAATAAAGCATAAGTAAAAGCACCCTGTTTTATCCTTTCATCCTCAATTTCATAAGACCTTTCATTAGGACTACAAGAAGCAATTGTAATTACTCCTTTCTGTTTTTCTTCTCCTATACCCAAACCTTTTGAACTTTCCTGACTGCGACAAGCATCCAAAAATAAAATCACATTATCTGCTCCACATCGCCTCAATCTTTCTATCACAAAATAAAGAGGAATAGCAGTATCTTCTACTCCATCTGGATAATTAGCTCCAGTATCTACTGGATCTTTCTCACCAGAGACTTTTGAAGCAGTTTCATCAGCAATAATCCAAATTTTCTTGTCTTCCATGATAATAATTAGGTCTAATTCTTAAAGTTTTGGTTATTTTTCAGTGGTTGCCCAGAGATAATCTCTATATTTTAACTTATTTTATTTTTAGATAAACTCTTGAGAGCTTACAAAGTTTTTTGAGACTGAATCTTGCCCCCCTAGCCCCCCAATTTTGGGGGGAACAAGAGTCAATTTGCTATCTTTAAGTCCCCCAATTTTGGGGGATTTAGGGGGCGCGTGATGTAGCAACTTTCAGAGGATATCTCAAAAAACTTTTGAGACTAAATTTTGCCCCCCTAGCCCCCCAACTTTGGGGGGGAACAAGAGTCAATTTGCTATCTTTAAGTCCCCCAATTTTGGGGGATTTAGGGGGCGCGTGATGTAGCAACTTTCAGAGGATATCTCAAAAAACTTTTGAGACTGAAATTTGCCCCCCTAGCCCCCCAAAAGTTTGGGGAAAAAAGAGTCAATTTGCTATCTTTAAGTCCCCCAATTTTGGGGGATTTAGGGGGCTTGGAGTTTTGTAAAATTTTCCCTATTCAACTAACTCTATTCCACCACTTTTTTCTCCTCTTCATTCAAGCTAATTTTTGTCTCTTCATCAGACTTTTCTGCAGCTTTTGTCAATTCAAAAATTGGTGGTTCTAAATCAGGAATAGGTACTTCAAAACCAGGTGGTAAAGGTGGCAGTTGTGGTACACCAGAATCTAATTCTTTAGTTTGTTTCACCAATTCATTAATACTTATTTCCGGTACAGGTGGTATTTCAGTAACTTTCAACGCTGTCATCAAATTCACCAAAGCAAACTGAATATGAGTATCTGGGTTTTTCGCAACCCACCCATCCTTTGTTAACTGTCGCATTTCAAAATGTAAGTGCGGACCTGTAGACATTCCCGTACTTCCAACGCGACCGATAACTTCACCTTGTTTCACAACTTCCCCTGGTTTCACAAAAATTTCTGATAAGTGACCGTAGAGAGTTTCCAAAGATTTTTTCTGGTGGTCTAACACCACAGTTACACCATAACCTCCTAACCAGTCAGCGATCGCTACTTGACCTGCATAAGTTGCAACTACTGGGGTTCCTGTTGGCGCTCCTAAGTCTGTACCTGTGTGAAATTTCTTATAACCTAATATTGGATGTTGTCTCCAACCAAAAAATGAAGTTATCGGTGCGGGGATAGATAGAGGAAATATTATTCTAGTGTTACCATTTCCTGGTACTGCTGGCGGTCGCATGGTGCGGTTGTAATATGCTAAACCTGACTGAGTAATGGGGTTATCAAATAAACCCTGCACCTGAGCGGGTAAAACTGCAGCGACTTCTACTCCTTGTGACGACCCTGAGTAGTAACTTGGAGTGTAGGAAGTGCTGGAGTAATAACTGTTTTGACTGGAGGATGAACCAGAGTAGTAGCTAGTTTGACTATAACTAGAAGTGTCTGAATAATAATTGTTGTTGGAGGAGTAATAGTTACTTTTGGAGGATGAGTAATAGTTGTTATCGTAGGATGAGTCTTGATAGTTATTTTGAGAATAGTAACTTTGTTGAGTTTCCGCACTCCATGAATTGTTGGATGCTGTTTGAGCAGGAGCGCTCCAGTTATTAGTCTGAGCAGGAGCGCTCCAATTATTTGTTGCAGTTGTAGAACTCCAGTTATTAGTCTGAGTAGGGGCGCTCCAATTGTTATTTTCGGCAACAGCACCCCAATTTTTGTTAGTTGTTGGATATTGGGCGATATCACCTGTGGAACGTTCGGAGAAAACTACTGTGTTTGGTGCTTCATAACTTTCTGTTGCGCCAGTTTTGTATTCTGTATTATCTATATAAGCGTTGGTCGAACCGTCATAATAATAAAGTTTTTCAGGTTTTGGTAATGTTAGAGGTGGTAACTCCTGATATTTTGGTTGTTTTGATAGGTTGACTCCTGTATTCGTCGGAGGTGCGACATACAAATTTTTCGGCAGATAAATACCACTGTCTGGTTCCGGTTCTGGTTCTGGTTCGGGTTGGGAATAATAATATGGTTCAGGTTCGTAATAACTTGGCGCTGGTTGAGAATAATATGGTTCAGGTTCGTAATAACTTGGCGCTGGTTGAGAATAATAATAAGGTTCTGGTTCGTAATAACTTGGTGCTGGTTGAGAATAATAAGGTTCTGGTTCTGGTTCGTAATAGTATGGTTCCGAATAGTATGGTTCCGAATAACTTGGTGAAGCAGAATAATAAGGTTCTGGTTCGTAATATGGTTCTGGTTCGTAATATGGTTGTGAATAATAAGGTTCCGGTTCGTAATATGGTTCCGGTGTATATGAAGGTGCTGGTTCGTAGTAGGGTTCCGGTTCGTAATATGGTTCTGGTGAATAGGATGGTTCCGAATAGGATGTTTGGGGATAATAGTTATCTACTGGAGCAGGTTGATATGATGGCTCATAGTCATACACTTCTATTTCTAAAATTGCTTCGGCTAAAACTATACCTCTACTCAGCATTCCTAGACTTGCTAGACAACAACCAAGCTGCATAAGAGACTTATGAGTTAGAAGTTTGGTCTGAATAATATTTTGGTTTTGCTTTTTGGTTGTTTCCTGTAGTTCAGTTTTAGACTCTACTGACAGGTTTTGCTTCTCTGATACCATCATTTCCTCACACTATACTTATTACTTTGACAGGACTTACCCATGGACACTAAATCAATTGAGGGCGAATTAATTAGCCCCTACATATGGCGTTTTTAAAGTGAATTTGCGTAAGTCCTATTTGAATTGACAATTAATGCAGTTTAATAAAAATTAACTTTAACATTGAAGAAGGCATAAGACATAAGGTAGAAGACAGAAAGCAGAAGGGAAAATTGCCTATGGATCAACGACCGACCATGAGCGTGTCTTATAGCACAAGGAAGAAAGAAGAAAGAATAAGGAAAAATCTGACGTTGTCTGAGTTTTAAGATTTTGATATATCCGCGTCCTTTACTTCGACTGCTATATTAATTTCCCTAGTAGAAAAATCTACTTGCTTTATTTGACTTCAACTACAGCGCTTTTCATTTAACATTTAAGTAGACCACACAAAATTATTTTGGGTTAGGAAGTAGACAGTAGGAGAATGATTTAGCCCCTGTAGTCTATCTATATTGAAAAACCGCTATATGATTTTTTTCTGGTAATTAAATTGATTTGTTGCCCAAAAAAAATATTGCAGTTTCTTACTTTTTACCTTCTTATACCAAGGGTGAAAAAAGAATACTTAACTTAGGTGACACTTCAATTATTAAGTCAGGACTTACGCACGGACACTAAATCCAGTGAAGAAGGCGAATGCCATTCGCCCCTACTCCCCCACTCCCCTACTCCCTGACCTATCCGTATATCCGTGCCATAATCCGTGTGAGCCACTCCCCCACTGCCCTACTCCCCTACTCCCTACCTACTTCCGGGAAAAAGTTGGCCATAACCCAGATTGATTGTACCGGGTTTTAGGAAAATTTCTGAGGAAGATATTTGAGGCTGAGTCAGCGGACTAGTTGAGTCTTGGTTAAACTTGACCCGTAATTCCCCATTGGTCGTTACTCCCACAATTGTGCCAATACGATCTTCTACTACTACTTGCTGCCCAATATTTATAAGTAGTTGCTGATAGGAAGGTAAGATACTTTCTATTCCTGACTCTAAAAGTTGTTTAATGCCAAAATCTAGTCCATGAAAGACTATAGCAGCTAACATTTCTAGAGAGAATATTCCTGATTTAGACTGTTTCATATAATAGCTCTGCAAATTAATTCCTGTGTCTGGCACAGAATTAGCCCAATTAATCCCTACGCCAATTACTGCCTGAGAAATTTTTTTCTTGTGTATCCTGGTCTCTGTTAAGATGCCTCCTAATTTTTTGTGTTCTAAAATTAAGTCATTAGGCCACTTGACTTGAACTGGCACACCATAATCCCTCAAACTAGAAGCTATACCCCAAGCACTTGATAAAGTTAGCTGAGAAGTTTGAGATATAGAAATATTAGGAGCGATGGTATTGCTCTTGGCGATCGCTATTGACATATATAGTCCCCCGACAGTTGACTGCCAATTTCTTCCCCATTGACCACGTCCTGCTGTTTGTTGACTGGCAATAACAATGCTTGATGGGTTTCCGGAGTCGATTAACTGCCAAAGAGTTTGATTTGTTGAGGGGAGACTCAGAAAAATATGGAGATTGGCGAAAGTTGAAGCGGTTAATTTATCTGAAACTCCTTGAATATTTGACAAGCTGTCTATAAATTTTTCTTTGTTAAATTCTGCTACTGACAATTTTCCTAATATTTGGGTCAAAGTTTATAGATATAGCGCTGTGCGCAGGCAACAGGCAACAGGCAACAGGCAACAGGGGGAATAAAAAAACCGTTTGCGCAGCATCTCCGTTGGAATCATATAAGACTTTTAGCTATTGGACACCTCCTGTCATTTGTAAATATGCCTGCGCACATTGCTATACCAACACTCTACAATTGATTGGCAAGTTCTTGTTTCGTGAAGTAAGAAAATATTTGTATTGTTTGTGACTCAATTATTAGTTCTACTACTGTTGCGAATGCCGCAATAGTCATTTCATTGTCTGAAGCACTCGGAGTTGGGGGTGTGACTTCTACTTCTATTGCGACATCCGCAATAGTCATTTCATTGTCTGAAGCACTCGGAGTTGAGGTGCGACTTCTACTTCTGTTGCGAATGTCGCAATAGTCATTTCATTGTCTGAAGCACTCGGAGTTGGGATGCGACTTCTGCTTCTGTTGCGAATGTCGCAATAGTCATTTCATTGTCTGAAGCATCCAGGATTGATGACTCAATCATTAGTTAGTTCTACTTCTATTGCGACATCCGCAATAGTCATTTCATTGTCTTAAGCACTCAGAGTTGAAGGTGTGACTCCTACTTCTGTTGCGAATGTCGCAATAGTCATTTCATTGTCTTAAGCATCCAGGATTGATGATTTAATCCTTCTCTCTACTACTGTTGCGACATCCGCAATAGTCATTTCATTGTCTGAAGCACTCGGAGTTGAGGGTGTGACTCCTACTTCTGTTGCGACATCCGCAATAGTCATTTCATTGTCTGAAGCACTCGGAGTTGGGGTGTGACTTCTACTTCTGTTGCGACATCCGCAATAGTCATTTCATTGTCTTAAGCATCCAGGATTGATGATTTAGTCCTTCTCTCTACTACTGTTGCGGATGTAGCAATAGTCAAATTCATTCTGTGCAGCACTCTGGCTTTAGGTAAACTTCCTATCCCGTGCAGTAGAGCGAACAAAAATGTCAAAATAAACGAAGGCACTTATGCTGAGGTCAGGAGTCAGAATTTCCCTCTGCCTTCTGCCTTCTGCCTTCTACCTTTCCTGATAACTGATAACTGAAATGACTTTAGCTGACTCTGATTCACAAAAATCAAATAGATACTATCAAATTTTGGGCGAGAATAATACCACTTGGCACTGGCAAAAATGGCAAGGATTATCTTACCTAACTTGTAGCCTCTTGGAACATTGGCCTCATGGCTTTTTTACTCACCATTTCTGGCCTCGTACACCAGGAGAATTAGTAGAAGTATTCCCTTCTTCTGCTGAGGTATATCGTGTGAAACAAGTACATGGCAATACTGTACTGACAACAGGGAAAGCTACTCAGGTAGAGATGCCTAATTCTAGTCCCGAAAAAACTTATGCTGAAGCTGATGGTTTAATAACTCAAACAGCAAAACAAGCAGTTTGGGTTTGCAGTGCAGACTGTGTACCTGTTTTGATTGCGGACAAAAAAACAGGACAAGTGGCAGCAGTTCATGCCGGATGGCGTGGCACGGCCGCTAAAATTGTTCCCGTAGCATTGGCAAGTTTTCAAGCTCAGGGTAGTCAATTATCCGATTTATTATTTGTTCTTGGCCCTGCTATTGCTGGAGAGGTTTATCAAGTTTCTGAAGATGTGGCGGCTGAGGTTGGGGCGACTGTTGTTCCACAAATAGATAGAGCAACTACTGAAGATATTTTGCATTCTCTAGAGCTTTTGCCTAATTCACCAATTTTATCCGATCCTGAACCGGAAAAGGTCCGCTTGGATGTGCGTATGGTTAATGTTTTACAGTTGGAGCAATTGGGTATTGGTCATTCACAGATGGCGATCGCTCCTTATTGTACTTATCAACAACCGGATTACTTTTTTTCTTATCGGCGTGAAAAACAGAAGAAAGTGCAGTGGTCAGGGATAGTGAGTGGGTTGAGTTAGGGTTTGCTGAATACAGTATGAGTGGTAGGGGTAGGAGACAGGAGACAGGAGACAGGAGACAGGAGAAATGGAAATTATAGAGGAGGTAGTCGGGTATATTTGTCCCAAGATTTTTCTGCCATAATCATCCCAAAATACTATCTTTTTGACCTTTTTAGACCAAAAAAGGCAGCAAACCAATATCTGTCAGTGCTTTGATATTTAATCAGCAAGCCCGATCGAGTCAAGAGTCTAAATTTACAAGCCAAAAGATAGGTAAAATACATTAATCAAGTGGTAATTTCAGTGTTTGGCAGAAAATGCTCTAGAGCTAGAATTCCTTTTTTCTCTAACCAATGTTAAATGCTTCCCTAAGTAAAGTCGTATTCTTTGCCTCTAGATATCTTTTTTTGATTTTCCTTCTATTAATCTCAGGGGGTTAAAAGCTATTTTTGATAGTCAGTACTTATGTTAATTTATGAGATTATTCGGTAATTTGTGTAGAAATGTTTGTATATTTAACTGAGCATATTTCTGGAAAACTAGATAAGATTAAAATACTAGAAACTTTGTCATAGTTTAAAAAATTATTAATAAATTGAAATGAGCGATTTAAGTCATTATCAACAACTTGGTCTCACTGAAGATGCTTCTTTTGATGAAATTCAAGCAGCAAAGGAACGTTTGAAGCAGCAGCATAGTGGCGATCAAAAAGTTATAGAAAATATTGAAGCTGCTTATGATTCGATTTTGATGGACCGTTTACGGTTGCGTCAGGAAGGAAAGATTAAGGTTCCTGAGCGTATTCGGTTTCCTGAGAAGCAAACAAAGAAAGTCCCTGATAGTTTTACTCCTGGGTTGACGGAAAAAGGGCCAGTTTGGCTACAAAAGTTAATTGATACTCCTAGTCAAGCTGATATTTTGTGGCCTACTGGTATATATGTGGTTTTAGGTGCTATTAGTATTTATTCTGGGGTTAGTCAACCGTCTATTTTGCAACTTACTTTGGCTTTGGGAGTTGGTGGTTGTCTTTATTTTCTTAATCGTAAAGAGAATAAGTTTGGTCGTGCTGTATTGTTGACTGTTGGGGGTTTAATTCTTGGGTTGATTTTAGGTGGAATATTGAGTGCTTTAGCAACTGGTTTAAGCACAGAAATATTTATTACTTTGGTAACGTTTTTGGTGTTATGGATGGTTAGTTGTTTTTTACGTTAATTTGTTAAGGAGTCAGGAGTCAGGAGTCAGGAGTTAGAATTAATTACTAAGAACAGAGGTTTTAAATCTACTTAATTTATGAATAACTCAATGATTTATCCTGAATTTTAGCTCCTGTACCTTGCAAATATGTCTTCTGAACTCCCTTGAAAGTTATAACTCTAACTATCTACATAGATCTCTTAGCTCAAATTCTTTTTCGATCAAAAATCTAAATCACTAAATCAGAGTATCTAATTCTAAATCTTTACTTCCTTCTCAATTCCAGTCAGAATCTCTACGATTTATTAATTGTCCAGAAAGGAAACTGCTGAGTCGGTTCTAAATTTACTCCATTAATGTTTTTCTGAGCAAATACATAATCTTTATCTAACCAAAGTGGAATAAAAGGAACGTCTTCTCCTAATAAGTCTTGAATTTCTCTGAAAATATCTTGGCGCTTTTCTGGGTTTTGTTCTTGACGTTGTTCTTCTATTAATTGATTGATACGATCACTATAATAAAATGAACCTTGAAATTGGCTAGCTCCTGCTTCGCAACCTGTTTCTTCTGAACCTTTTGTACATTCTAAAAATGGTTGGATATAGTTATCAGCGTCAACAAAATCTCCGTACCAATCTAACATAAAAGTTTGATATAGTCCTTTATCTAAATTTTTAAAGGCGGTTGCTGCTTCTACACTATTTAATTCTAATTCCATTAAACCGTCTATTTTTTCTTCTACAGATGCTTTGAGTGTACTAGCGACTAATTGTCTTTTTGTCGAATTAGAAGCATACCAAATTTCTATTTTTGCTGGATTATCTTGAGAATGTCCTGCCTCTTTTAATAACTCTTTAGCTTTGTCAAAATTTCCATCTCCATAATTTTCTTGAAATACTGGTTTATAACCTTCAAATTTATTGGGAATTAGACTATAAATAGGTTCAGCTTGCTCTCGTAAAACTCGTTTATTTAACAAATTCCTGTCAACAATAGCTGCTAATGCTTGTCTCACTGCTTTGTTATCTAATGGTGCTGAATTAATATTTAAAACTATATAATTAACTGTCTTGCCATCTGTAGAAATTACTTGCCAACCTTGACGTTCTGATTCTTGTTCTAAATTAGAAATTTGGTCAGTATCAAGAGATAAATAAGCTACATCAATAGCACCTGTTTTAAAAGCATTAAATAAATTGGCTGAACTAGAAAAGATTTGAATATCAATTCCTTGATTTTGTGGTTTCTCTCCCCAATAATTGTCAAATATATCTAATCGTAAAACATCAGTACTGTACTCAACTAATTTGTATGGTCCGGTACCAATAAATGTATCGGGTTTAAATTTATTTTCATCTATTGTATATGCTTGAGGCGAAACAGCACAAAGACCAGAAAATGCTAGTAGAGGAGTAAAAGCAGCAAAGGGTTTTTTTAACTTTATTGTTAACTGATATTCTCCCGTAGCTTCTACTGACTCTACTGTATTTGCTAATAAAGAAGAAGGTGGACCTTCATTTTCAATAAAACGTTTTAAAGAAAAGGCCATTGCTTCGCTGTTGAAGGGAGTACCGTCATGAAATGTTACCCCCTGACGAATAGGAATTGTATATGTTATGCCATCTTCGCTAATTTTTGGCATTTCTGTAGCTAGTTGAGGGACAAGTTCTGTTGTTCCTAACTTGTAACCATAGAGGCGATCGCCCAAGTTATAGAGTAAGTTACCAGATATTACTTCGTAGGCATCTGCCGGGTCTACAGTACGAGGTTTAAGAGTTGTACCAATTGTAATACGATTTGTTTGAATTTCTGCGGTGGAGGTGTTATTAGGATTATTCTGTGGTTGACTACAACTAATGACCAGGAAACAGCAAAGACAAAACAAACTAATAAATTGAATAATTAGCTGTCGGGAACGGTTGACAGAATTAAATAATTGATGTTTGAACAATTTAACTATTTACCTCACTTATACTGGAGCTTATTATTTTTTCTGAGATAAATTCTACCAAGATTTTAACTTCTAAGAAAATTATTTAAAATATTGCTTCTAGTGCCGCTACGCGGAAGTTAAAAGTCAAAAGTCAAAAGTTAAAAGTCAATCATTTTTGATTTGTAATTGTGTTAGGATTTTGTAACTGCTCAGTTATTTCTGCCATCCTGCATTAGATTATGACTTGTTAGTGCAAGTTTCAACAAAATATGAGAACTAATATAGAATTACTACTATTACTATATGTATGTATGTGATGACTTTAGGGAGAATTTATGGAGAGTTTTGTTGACAATTTATGATTATACTAATTTGATGTGAGACTACAGGGAGTTATACATTTATCTTTTTCTTGAAATACCAGGGACTTATTTTAGTAATACTATTCACTTTTTCTTTTTTTGGTCTTTCAGTTCTGGTTTTTTCCAGAAAAAATTATTCTTTATCTACAGTCAACTGTGAGTAAATTTTTATTCAGAGAATTACTACTATTACTATGTGGTTGATGTTAATTAATTTGATATACCAGTCGAAGCAAAGGGTACGGATATATCAAAAGCTTAAGATTCAAACAACGTAATATTTTTCCTTCTTCCTTCTTTCCTCTTCCTTCTTCCTTGTTGATGGTTGATGTTAATTCATTTGATATACCAGTTGAAGCAAAGGGTACGGATATATCAAAAGCTTAAGATTCAAACAACGTAATATTTTTCCTTCTTCCTTCTTTCCTCTTCCTTCTTCCTTGTTGATGGTTGATGTTAATTCATTTGATATACCAGTCGAAGCAAAGGGTACGGATATATCAAAAGCTTAAGATTCAAACAACGTAATATTTTTCCTTCTTCCTTCTTTCCTCTTTCTTCTTCCTTGTTGATGGTTGATGTTAATTCATTTGATATACCAGTCGAAGCAAAGGGTACGGATATATCAAAAGCTTAAGATTCAAACAACGTAATATTTTTCCTTCTTCCTTGTTGATGGTTGATGTTAATTCATTTGATATACCAGTCGAAGCAAAGAGTACAGACATATCAAAAGCTTAAAATTCAAACAACGTAATATTTTCCCTTCCTTCTTCCTTCTTCCTTCTTCCTTCTTCCTTATTTATTCTGCTATAACTGAGAAAAAAGTTAAGAATTATCACAGATTATAGATCGGTTTAGAAGTTCAAGTTTAAAATTGCTATACCATATAGCTTTATACTGGCAAATTATATGTGTAATTCTCAAAATATCAATAAAGATTTGAGTGTAGAAGAAGTTTATACTTGTCCTGTATGTTATCATGGCCAGATATCAGCAATGATTTTAATGGATGCTTTTGCTTGTAACTTCTGTAACCATATTTTTACTGCCGATCTGGTAAAGCAATCATTGAAAATAGTAGATAGTTCTTCTAATTTAAGTTGGCGGTGGAATGGTAGAAATTGGAAAGTCGATCATCCTAATGTAGAATTGAACTGGGTAATTAAGTTATTAGCAGTTGCATTTGTAATATTACCAACAACATTAATAGGATTAACGGCTTACTTTTATCCTCCAATACCTGGTACTCCTTTGTGTTGGTTACCAAGAGTTTGGACTGGTTTAACTTTTTTATTTCATTTGCTAATTATCGTTAATATTTTCATTGATTATTATCAGTTTCCAGTCAGGTTATATTTAAAAGCAGTAGGACGATATTTATGGCTTAGGATTTCACCACAAAATTCTTCTACTTGAAAAAGGAAGAACCTAAGTTGGAAAAAGTGGACGGGGATTCAAACCCAAACCAATTGTAAACACTGTGTAGACGGCAGGGTATTAAACCCAAAAGAAAAAGATAAATTTCAAGATTTGGCAGTGCTAAATCAGATACAATTAATGAGCAAGATATGAAGATATAAAAATTCCAGATGAGTTATGAAACTGGATTATCATTTTTTACCATACTAAAAAATCTGTAAAAATTTTCACTTTTCCCTGTTCCCTGAAGTCTTGAATTGTATTTTTACATTTCACGAGATGTAAATAAATAGTATATCAGGCTTCATGTTTAAATTTAAAGATACAGCAGATTGCAAGTAAATGAGGTACACTTCTTAAATTTGATCAACCCCCAGAATTTTAAAATTGGTTGACAAATTGTTGTTACTGTACCTCATCAACCTGAAATGACCTGCATTATATTAACCAGCTTTTAAATCTTCAGAGGGAAAATTCAAAAAGCCGTTCTCTAAATTTTAATTGCTACAAAATTATCTTAGCTAAAGATAGCATTAATTAAAACATCAGTTAAATTCATCTTTTTCAAATCGTCAATAGTCACAGTATTACAAATATCAAACCTGGCACCTATTGTTTGTAATTCATTATCTAATAATTGAAAAAACTTTGTTACTTCAGGCTTATTTCCTACCTGAATAAGTGAAATACCCAATTCTTCATCTTGTTGCAAATTATTAGCCGCAAAAATTATAATATCCTTGACTCGCTCAGGGTCTTCTATCTCACCTACCGTAACAACTAAGATAGTTTCCCCATTTGGCTTTGCTGTATTTAAAGCACGTCGCTCAAAATAATTATCAATAGCATCCTTAAGAGCATCTGCTAAATTAGTTTTGCCCGAAGGTTGATTTTCCAGGAAGATATGAGCTAAGTCCGTGGATGTCACCTGGTCATATCGTTTAAAATAGTCTGAAAATAGGTAAACTGTTAGTCCATCTAAATCTAGCTTCTCACATTCACTTGCTAATTTGATTACCGACTCTTGCATTAGTTCCCAAGGACTTTTGTCTATGGCAGAGTCAGATAGATACATATCTTTGCTTTTATCGATGATTAAGGTGTAATCACGCTGTTGTATAGCAGCACCACCTTCAAGTAACGGGTCCATAATATTGGTCTCCATTATCTTCTCTTACTAAATTGTTAATAGCACCAAAATTTGTTTGTGCTGACTTAATTTTCTACTGCCTGCGGAAAATATTTTTATCCATCTGTAGAAACTTCTAAGTTGTGATGAGATTATAATTATAATTTTGATTTGTCAGTAAAAATTTAGAAATTCACTAGCTAAATATTGTATCGTCTTGTTGATAGCTGCAGATCTTTTCAATTAAGCAGAAATTTTAGATAGAAGCAAACTTTCATTTACATAAGCTTTGGGAAAAAGTCTCTTCTCCGGAAAAACACCCAATTAAGTTGAAATCAAGTAATAGTTGTTTGTTTTTAGAGCTTTTATGACAAATTATTATGGAACTAACTGACTTTTTAGTAAGTCTATTGATTTTAGTTAAATACTGTAAATTTGTATTATCTGTGACTAATCAGACAAAATGGTACAAATCAAGTCCATTTTAGTGATGATAGATTAATTAGAGATAGACAGATTAAGTTCAACTAATACTAAATTTTGCAATTCTACTGTTATATGTAGCCAAGTAGCAGAATAAAATTAAAACTTAAACTTTTATTTGATCCTGTAGTTCTAGTCATAGTTCTCAAGTGACTGGTTTCCCAACTAATAATCACAAGTAAATCTAGCAATAATAAATGCGTATTAACCATGAAATTAAACTCTAAAAATCATAAACAAAATCCAAATGAACGAGTTGATCATAAATCACCTCATCCTTTTTTACTAGCATTAATTTTGACTGGAATATTAGCTGCTGAAGCATATCCCAATCTTACTGAAACAGCAATTGCTGCTGTAAAAGAGCTTCAATCTCAACAATTAGAAACAAATACCAAAACTAATTCTACAGCTAATAAATTTGCTAACCTTATCAAGTCTGCAACAGAGATTAAAATCGACAACCAGACAGAAATATCTCAACCATTTTCTCTAAAAAATAAATCTATCAATCAGATACTTGCTGTTAGCGAACCTTCCATTAATCAAAATTTTGATGATCTAAAAAAAATCAGTAAACCCACCCTAGATAAAGTGGAAAAAATTGCCGATCGTGACGAAATAATACCTAATAATATAGTTGATGCTGTTCGCGAAGATTTAAGTAATCAAACGGGTATTTTGCCTAAAAATATCAAAGTTACTCAAGTCAGTCAAGAAATTTGGCCTAATACTTGCTTGGGACTTGCAAATAGTGATGAACTTTGTGGGCAAAGATTAGTAGAAGGTTGGTATATTATCTTGTCTGATGGTAATGAGACCTGGTCTTATCGTACAGATAATAAGGGTAAATCAATCAGAGTAGAAGCAAAAAATTAAATATAGTTATCATAAATCCCCTATATAATTACCAAATACTTTAAAAAGGATAAATGAAGATTCCATAAATGTATTGTGTTACACTACGTTTTGATACATCAAATGAAATATTTGACAATTGTGGAGCAATAGCTAAGTTTGGTATTATGAAAATCTATCGACAACTATAGCTAGGTTTAGTAGGTGAAGGAAAACCTTCAAACAGACTTTAGTCTATCTTAAAAATGATATGGTTTTAAGAACTGAAGTTTTAATTTGAACAAAAAGGAAATATTTGGAGTATTTAGATATTCTTGTTTCAACAGACTTACTCTATCAGGAGTAGTTTATGATTAATTTATCTAGTTTCAGTCCATACAAATAAGAATTGTTAAAAGCATTGATAACGGTAAAAAAGTAAACTCAAAACTGCTATTATTTAAAGTTGAATTTCACAGCTAAGTAGAACATGGTAAATTTTGGGCGCTATGTATCAAATTGTAAATTAGCTCAAAAGTTTATATTCATTTTCTTTAGGGTTTTTTTTGATTAAAAATGCAACGTCTTTTTTTTAGCCTGCTCTACTTAAGCTAAGTAGTTATTGAATATTAACATGGAGTTAAGCGGACTCGAACCGCTGGCCCCCTCAATGCCATTGAGGTGCTCTACCAACTGAGCTATAACCCCTAATCACTAATATTTTAGCCTTTTCTAGACTAACTACTTTTTCCAATTTAGTAATCTGATTATACCATGACTTCTAGATTTTACAGACACTTTATCAAAAATACTTCTTTTAAATTAATTTGTATATAATAATCTTTTATATTGTCGTATAAAAATAAGCAGTTGGCCAATAAATAATGTCTAGTGGTATTTGTATGGCATTTAGACATCTCCAGAAAAGAGGCAGTAGGCAGTAGGCAGTAGGGAGAAAGAATTGATAATTTATGTGTGATAATTGATTTGATTTTGGATTTTTACCAGATGTCTATTTACATATCTTGGTTGTACCTATAGATGGCCACCTCTAATAGTTTCGCTATATTTAACAAGAAAAGGAATTAATTTTTACACTTCTTTAGATTGTGACTAAAGAGGTAAAATATTCTCTCTGTATGTGTTAAGCATGAGTTATCTTGATCATTTTTACTTCTTTAGTATCGAATAGATTAACGAAACAATGGGTATATTATTAACATGACTTACCCAAAGACACTATATATAGCCCATACCAATTTAGGCGATTGCTGACACAAAGCTCCGCTAACACTATAATCTTTTCAGGATAAACTTCTACTCAACAAGGTTCGCAGAAAAATGGACGTAACAGGACTCGAACCTGTGACCCCTACCATGTCAAGGTAGTGCTCTAACCAACTGAGCTATACGTCCAAACTATGCTTTAGTATACCAATTCTAGAGCAAAAGTCTAAATTTTATGAGAAATATATAAATAATAACTATTTTTTATATATAAAAAATAAGTATATCTTATAAAGATACCTTTTACCCCAGCAGGGGTATTGTCATAGATACTGAACTACCCCACTGTAACCTACGCTGTGGGGAAATTTTCTGACTTCAGAGGGGACTGCGTAAGTTTGTTCTTACCTCCACTTTTTTCGCTATACTAGCCTTACCTAAAATATCAATTTTTTTTGAAATATACAGATATAAAAAATATGAACAAAACTGTAAAAATACTGCTGAGAGATTTCAAGAAGGCCGTACCACTATTTCTCCAGACTAATTTTATTTTCTTGATTACTTATGTAGCAGCTTTGAAAATGAAATTACATTATGAAGATGCTACTCCCGCTGCTTTAATTGGAGCTAGTAATCATTTTGAAGTAGCGATCGCCACTTCAGTTACTCTATTTGGTTTGAATTCTGGGGCAGCTTTAGCAACAGTAGTGGGAGTATTAATAGAAGTACCAGTAATGTTGATGTTGGTATAGTTTTGCAAACGCACAGCTTTTTGGTTTCCTCACGAACCAGAGAAGGCAACTTTATTAGATTCTCCTTGTTGTGCGACTCCATTTGTTGGAGATTAGGGGAAGGGGAGTGGGGGAGTAGGGTAGAAAATTTCACTGAAGTTAGAAGTCAGAAGTCAGAAGTCAGAAGTTAGATTTGATCTACTAAAAACTTTGATAAGACCATAGTTTGGGGCAATTATTTGACATTTAAAGGAGCGAAACTATTTATAACATCCCTATCAGTCTTCTGTAGCGAAAGCTTATCAGGAATTTAATGAAGATGGGACAATGAAAGATTCAGCTTATCGCGATCGCGTTGTTGATGTTATGGAGGAATTATGCAAGTTTACATTATTGTTGCGAGATAAGGTTGATTATTTGACAGACCGCTATAGTGAGCGTAAAGAAAAGGAAAGAAATTAACTATGGAAGAAAAAACAACTCAACCGATAGCAGAAAATTTGTGGTGGGTGATTCCACAGAAACTGGCAGGAGTTCGCAAACCATTGCCAGAAGAGTTGCCAGAATTACAGAAACTAGGTATCGGTGCAATAGTCTCTTTGATGGATGATCCCTCTAACTTAGAGCTTTACAAACAAGCAAACTTACCTTACTTGTGGTTGCCTACCAAAGGAGGAACTGCACCAAGTCGGGAACAAATTAAACAACTACAGGATTTTATTGATAGTCAAAACAATGGTGTTGTAATTCATTGCAGCAATGGCAAAAGACGAACAGCTACTGCTCTTGCGGGGTATTTGATTATTTCTGGTTCATCTTATGATGAGGCAATGGAAATTATTTCAACTGCAAACCCAGAAATTGATTTACGGGAATCTCAAAGTAGCTTTTTACAGACTTTGGCAAAAAATTAACTTGTTTAAGAGATTAAAAAGCTGGATACTATCATGCCATTTGCTTCTACAGATAGTGTATTATCTAATAATTTGCCTAAGTCCTGAGCTAGTTAAGAAAAAAGAAAATTTGGTGTTGGTGCATTGTAATGGTAGTGCTTTGTAGTTATTTTTATTATGAGACACTACAGTGGGAGCATCTTCCTCCCGTACTATGCTATTCACCATTGCTATGTAAAACTATCGAAAATTTAAAGGAGGAAAAATATGGCAATGCGCATAGGAATAAATGGATTTGGTCGCATGGGAAGGTTGGCACTGCGTGCAGCTTGGGAATGGCCAGAACTAGAGTTTGTTCACATTAATGAAATCAAAGGAGGTACGGCAGCAGCAGCGCATTTACTTAAGTTTGATTCTGTACATGGCAGGTGGTCGCCGGAAGTAGAAGCAGCAGACGAACAGGTAATAATTGATGGTAAACCTCTCAGTTTCAGTGAATATTCCCAACCAGGTGAAGTACCTTGGGACAAATTTGGTGTTGATATTGTGTTGGAATGTTCTGGCAAGTTTAGGACTCCAAGCACTCTCGAACCTTACTTTCAGAATGGTGTCAAAAAGGTAATTGTGGCAGCACCAGTTAAAGAAGAAGCTTTAAATGTAGTCATGGGTGTTAACGATAATCTGTATGAACCTGAAAAACATCACTTACTCACGGCAGCTTCTTGTACTACCAACTGTTTAGCTCCAGTGGTAAAGGTGATTCACGAAGGATTGGGAATTAAACATGGAGTTATTACTACTATCCATGATAATACTAATACTCAAGTTATTGTTGATGCACCTCATAAAGATTTGCGTCGTGCCAGAGCTACAAGTCTTTCACTGATTCCGACTACAACTGGTTCGGCAACAGCGATCGCATTAATTTACCCAGAACTTAAGGGTAAGTTGAATGGTTTAGCGGTGCGGGTTCCTTTGTTGAATGCTTCTTTGACAGATTGTGTGTTTGAAGTAGTTCGTCCTACTTCGGTAGCAGAAATTAACAGTTTATTGAAAGCTGCATCTGAACAACCACCGCTGAAAGGAATTTTAGGTTATGAAGAACGTCCTTTAGTTTCCGTTGACTATAAAGATGACCCCCGCTCTTCTATTATTGATGCTCTTTCAACAATGGTAGTAGATGAAACTCAAGTGAAAATTTTGGCTTGGTATGACAATGAATGGGGTTATGCTAACCGTATGGCAGAGTTAGCTCGAAAAGTTGCTCTGAGTTTGAAATAGTTATTGTAATATTACAGTAAATAGGCAATAGTAGGGAAGGGAGCAAGATGCTCCCACTATTGTTCTTCTTGGAAAGCTGCTACAACTAGAAAAAAGATTTCCTAAACTTAATAAATGGGAAAATAAATCAAATAAAAATGAGAAAAATATGACTGATGTTTCTATTACAATGAAAGATATTTTTAAGCAGAGATAAATTCCAATTATAGATAATTTCCTTGCTACTGATAATTTGTTTGAAAATTTAGAAAGAGATGAAATGGTTGAAGTTATATTCGATACTTTTATGAGAAATTGTTCTCTAGAAGAATTACAATAAATGACTGAGGAAATAATTAGTTCTAAAATCAGACGTATATTGGGGGACAAGTATTATATGAATTAATAAGTGATTTAACTCCTGAATAATAAATAGAAGAGTTTGATGCAGCAATGCGAGATATAAGGAAAATGTGAATTGAATATTTATTAGATACAAATATTTTAACTGCTATTCTTAAAAAAGATTCTAGACTTGATATTCGGCTGAATAATTTTAATTATAGAAAAGAAAAACTTTTTATCAGTTGTATTACCTATTTTGAAAGTAAGGGAGTTTTATTAGCAGTTAATCCCCAAAAAAGTTAGCTATTTTGGAGGATTTGTGTAATAGTGATATCAATATTTTGTTTTTAGACAAGATAGAGATAATTAATATCACCTCTGGCATTTATGCAAATTTAAGGAAAAAATGAACACCCATACAATTTCCCGATATTTTGATTGCTACTACAGCAATTTATCATAATCTAGTGTTAGTTTCTAATGATTCTGATATGTTAAGAATTGAAGGTTTAATTTTAGCAAATTGGTTACAATAGTTTAAATTAATTAAAATCATGGCTTCTACCACAAGTTCTAGTATAAAAAATTATGCCCTAGTCACTCTTGCTTACTGGGGTTTCACCATTACTGATGGTGCTTTACGAATGTTAGTGCTACTCTACTTCTACAAAATTGGTTACTCTCCCCTAGAAATAGCCTTTTTGTTCTTATTTTATGAAGTTTTTGGCATCTTTACTAATTTTTTTGGTGGTTGGATCGGTTCACAGTTTGGATTAAGAGTAACTCTTTACAGCGGTCTTGCTCTGCAGGTTTTCGCCCTAATTATGCTTTCATGGGTAAACCCAAGTTGGGCACAATGGTTGGCTGTATCTTATGTGATGGTAGCACAAGCATTTTCGGGAATAGCTAAAGACTTAACGAAAATGAGTTCTAAAAGTGCGATTAAGTTAGTTGTGCCTGAAGATGCTGAATCATCTCTATTTAAGTGGGTGGCAGTATTAACTGGTTCCAAGAATGCTCTGAAAGGAGTTGGTTTTTTTGTCGGTAGTGCGCTACTGACATTATTTGGATTTGTCAATGCTCTGTGGATAATGGCAGGCGGATTATTTTTAATTCTGTTCACCAGCATAATGTTGCCAGAAGACATGGGCAAAATTAAGCAGAAAGTGAACTTTAAAGAACTTTTTTCTAAAAGTGAGGAAATTAATATTCTTTCTGCTGCTCGCTTCTTTTTATTTGGTTCGCGAGATGTCTGGTTTGTGGTAGGATTACCTGTTTTCCTGGAAGGTACTTTGGGTTGGTCGTTTTATGAAGTTGGTGGATTTATGGCTTGTTGGGTCATTGGTTATGGTATTATTCAATCTTTAGCACCAACACTGATACAAAAATTTGGTTCTGGTGAGCCACCACAATCAAAAACTATTCAATTTTGGACGTTTACATTAACTGGTATTCCCGGCGCGATCGCTATTGCGTTACAATCAGGTTTACCTGCTAATTGGGTTATTGTTAGTGGACTGATGCTGTTTGGTGTAGTGTTTGCTTTTAACTCTGCGGTTCATTCCTACCTGGTATTGGCATTTACAGATGATGACAAAGTAGCTTTAAATGTTGGCTTCTATTATATGGCTAATTCTGGTGGTCGTCTTGCAGGTACAGTTTTATCTGGGTTGGTTTATCAGATATTTGGTTTAGTTGGTTGTCTGTGGGTATCAATGTCGTTTGTATTAGCAGCAGGTTTAATTTCCCTGAAGTTACCCGATCCTCAACCGAGTCAAGCTATTGCTTGGAAAGCTGGTGGAGGCGATTAAGAACGTAGGGGCGGGTTCCACACCAAATTCATCGGCATTAACATTAAATTAAATAAACCCGCCCCCATTCCGCGTTCAATCAATATCAACATACACCCAAAATCTGGTTGAAAGCAGGGCGGGTTTAGAGAAATCAATCAGTTATAACAATATTTTTGGTGAAACCCGCCCCTACAAACCCCACTGATAACTGATAACTGAAAAAAACCGCCCCTACCACTCCACAGAATAATTGGGAAAACGGTTCGCTTTAATAAAATGTATCGCTGTCTGTGCAATTTCTGGAATTTCTATCAAGACAATCTTTTCTATCAAAAATGGTAAGGGTATTTGTCCGGGAGATACCTTGCTTTTGGGAACTTTGCTCAATATTCTCTTGCCCCAATCATTTTTCTTGGTTGTTTTTTTCCTGGGTGTGTAACGGCGACAGAAACCTTTGTATTTGTCAGCGCATTCTTCTAAAATTAATTGAGGCATTTAAGTCTCGGTCTATTGATAGACCGCATTCTGGGCAGTCATAAGTTCTGATATTCAAAGGCATATCCTGTACATGACCACAACTAGAGCAAGTTTTAGATGATGGAAAAAATCTGTCTACTACTACTAATTCACAGTCGTACCATTGACACTTGTATTCAAGCTGTCTTCTAAACTCATAAAATCACTATCTGCTAATTGATTTAGCTAGTTTATGGTTGGCTAACATACCAGACACATTCAAATCTTCAATGACAACACAGCCGTGGTTCTTAGTTAAGTAAGTTGTCAGTTTATGAAGTGCATCTTTGCGGATATTAGCTACTCGTCTATGCTGCTTGGCTAACTTGATTACAGCTTTGTACCAATTATTTGAATACTTGACTTTTCTACTAACTTGACGTTGCAGCTTAGTCAGTTTTTTCTCAGCTTTTCCATAAGGTTTGATACTAGGAAACACCTTGCCATCGCTTAAAGTAGCTAAGGTTTTTACACCTAAATCTACACCGATAACATCAGTTTTTTTGGGTATGGTGTGAGGATGAAATTCAAAGCTAAAGCTAATATACCAATCTCCTGCTTGCCTGCTAATAGTTATTTTTTTAACTGTTGCCTCAATAGGTTCATAAGTTTTAACTATACCAATAAAAGGTAATTTGTGACTCCATCCGTTTAGTTCTATTGGTTTTCCACAATTATCTATTGTGTTTGCGTAGCATTCCGTAGGAAATGAATCAGACTTACCTTTCTTCTTAAATCTTGGATATTTACCTAACCCTTGAAAAAACCTCTTAAATGCTTCACCCAAGTTAATAAAAGCATATTGATAAACTTTAGATGATAAGTCTTTCATCCAAGGATAAAGAGGTTTTGTGTGATTGGTAAACACTTCTCTGAGTTTACGAGTATTAGGCTCGTAACCATCAATGTATGCAGCATTCCACAAACTTAAACCCCAGTTATAGCACCATCGAGAGTAGCCCGCGTGTTGAGCCATCAGAGTTTTCTGCTTATTATTTAATTTGAGTTTGGTTCTAATGGATTTCATGTACGAGTTAGCGCAGCCTATCTAAAAGTATGCTTTTTAACGTATTGTATCGTTATTCTTTGATTAAGTCAATGCTCCTCCCACACTCCCCACAACCACAAATTCATCCCGCACTCTATGCAACGCCTAAATTTCAGAACCTCTCGCTTCTTCAACTTGAACGGTATCAGGTGTTAAATGTCGCCATCTAAACCTTTGGGAAAATTGATTTGATTTCCCTTCCATAACATCCGCTGTAATTTCTCCTAATAAAGGTGCCATTTTAAATCCATGCCCACTGCCACCACTACTCACAGAAAGACCTTTAATTTCTGGATGGTTATCTATCCAGAAGTGTCCGTCAAGGGTATCAGTATATAAACATCTACGAGTATACACCAAAGGTGCATCTACCAATTCGGGGAAAGTCATTTTCAGAAAAGACCGCATCTTCTCTACCTCATCATCCTTTATTCGGCGATCGCTATTTTCGGGATGAAGAGGTACACCACTAGAATGTTTAGCTATTTTGACAACACCATATCTAGGCAAAAAAGGAAAACCATACCAACCAGAATTAGAAATATCGGCTGCAAAAACGCTCAAATATGGCGACGAAAAGTATTTAGGATTTTGAGGTTTTAACCAAAAAACAGGATGGCCAGTCGTTTTCATGTAAGGTTGTAGTTCTGGCAAAAGATAGGGAGTATTCGCACCTGCTGCTACTAGCGCATGACCACATTGAAAAGTATTTCCCTCTCTAGTTTTGACTCCTTGTAGCTTCCCGTTTTCTACAATCAAACTTTCTGCGGTTTGCCCTTGGTAAATTTCAACACCTAAAGAACAAGCATACTCAGTTAGTTTTTCTACTACCAGTGAAGATTCTACATAACCTCCTTTGGGATTAAAATTAGCATCTATGTAGACCGAGGTATTCACAACTGGAAAACGTTCTTTAATACTTTCAGCATTCATTCTGTCTGGAGAATAACCACTTTCGATGAGATTTTGGTAACTAAATTTTTCAAAGCTGTGGCGATCGCTTTCTATTTTATCTTTACACAGCATTAAAAAACCTACTTCGTGATATAATTCTTCCGCAAAAAAATCATTCCATTCTTTCCAGCGGTCAATACATATTTCTGCCATGCGGAAATATTCTTTATCAGTACCATATTCCATACGAACAACTTTAGTAATATCAGTAGAAGCTGCTAGATGATGGGGAATGGTATCTGGGTTAATAACTGCCACTTTATATTTTCTTTTGGCTAATTCTACAACAGCAGTAATACCAAAGATGCCGCTACCTACAATTAGAAAATCATATTTTGTATTGGGATTTTTCATTAGACATCTCCAGAAAAGAGGGAACAGGGAACAGGGAACAGGGAACAGGGAACCCACCCCTCGCCCCTCCCAGGAGGGGAGTAATTGATTATTTATGGATAAGAATTGATTTTATTTTGGATTTTTGGAATTTTTGTAGACTTTTTCCTGCGTCATACTTACCTGGAGTTTTGTGAGACTTAAAATATAATTGTCTGCCATAATATATTCCCATGTTAGTGAGCTTGTGAGACTGTTCACATAAGAATTTTAAGATAGCAATTAATTCGGGATTTTTACTTACTAAAACTTGCGGACAAGAGTAAATTGGAAACCGGCGGTGCGAAAACTTATTATTGATCATAGTAACAAAGGACAACTAAAGTTGTCTAGTCCAAACAACTCCCTTGTTTTCATGTCCCGGTTCAAACACGGGGAGCTTCAACGTTGCTTTGAGGTAAAATAAAATATTCGGATTAAAATCCGACTCCTCACCTTTGATCCATCGCTTAAAAGACTATGGCTTTCATGCTCCCGTGTTATTTAGGTGATTTTGTATCCGCTCAGTAAATTGGGGGTAAATAACAGCTTGACAAGAACTATGATTATTTAGAGAAAATCATAGATTTATGTAGATAATCGTAGGTTTCTAAGAATGGATACCAAAAGACGTAGTGCCATAGACAATTGTTTTAAAATGTTTTAATTATTCTCGACTTCCAAAATATTAGTTTGTGTACTATATTAACTTGGACTGGTTAAATAAAAATTATCCAAACAGCTTAAAATCAAGCCAAAAAAATCTATGGTGAATCTCTCTTTAGAAACAATCAGGGCAAAATTTAGGAGAATATTAATATATGGTATTGGAGTTAAACTTCTTGGATATTATGAAAAGTTAATTCCTAAATATTCCTTGATTGGCGATACAGCATTTTTTGACTCTAAACAATTTGACTGGACCACTGAGGTAGAAGCAAATTGGGTATTGATTCGCAAAGAATTAGATGAACTCCTAAAATACAGAGATAATTTACCAAATTTCCAAGACATTTCTCCAGACCAAGCTGATTATACTAGCCCTGATGATTTGTGGAAAACATATTTTATGTATGGGTATGGTATTAAATCAGAAAAAAATTGTCAAAGATGCCCAGAAACAACTCGTTTAATCGAAAAAATTCCGGGGATGAAAACAGCATTCTTTTCAATTTTATTACCTGGTAAACATATTCCCGAACATCGAGGTCCCTACAAAGGAGTTATTCGTTATTTATTGGCATTAAAAGTACCTGAACCAAAAGAAAAATGTCGCATTCGAGTTGGTAATGAAACCCGTCATTGGGAAGAAGGAAAAAGTATGATGTTTGATGATTCTTTTCCCCATGAAGCTTGGAATGAAACTGATGGTGTCCGTGTAGTTTTATTCTTAGACATAATGAGACCAATGCGTTTTCCTCTTTCAGTTTTTAATGAATTATTTATGAAGCTAATTGCAATTTCTCCCTATATTCAAGATGCTAATATTAATCAGAAACATTGGGCAGACCGTTTAGAAAAATTGTTTGCACAGGAACGTGAAAAAGAGAAAGTTTAAAGTTGAAGAAGGCAGAAGGCAAAAGGCAGAAGGCATAAGGAAAAATTGCTTATGGATAGTCTTCCACAGGGCACTCCGTGTCTACAAACCCTAAACAATTTTAAGCACCCCCGTTGACGGTGGGGTATTAAACCCGCAAAAGAAAAGATAATTATGGAGTTTTGTTCAGAAATCCAGTGAGCAAAAATGGTGACAAAAATAGTTGCCAATTATCCTTTATATCTATTTGGTAAAAATCTAGTGGCTAAACTATAAATACAGTCATAAATTCATTGAAATTATCTCTCAGTAATTCTGATAAAGCCAAATAAAAACCAGAAAAAACTTGAGAATAAACTATCCTTGCTGCATTTTGTTTGAGGGAGACATACTTATACCATTTCTCCATGAAGTTGCACTTAATATCAAGATTAGAATAGTCAGCTTAATTAGGTCTGAGCAACAATTATTAAGCACATTGTTACAGAGAAATGGTATTACCATCGGTTAAACTAAACCAGTCAAACTGACCAGGATAAATTTGCCCAACTATTCTGTTACGATGGTAAGAATTTTTCTTGTCTCCCAAATCAATAATAGCCATAATAGCTATAATTTTTCCTCTATAATCATTATTGATTAATTCCCTTAGTTAGATTCTAAACTTGATGGTATTTTTTAAAATTTAGAGGTTAAGTAAGGCAATCGCTATTTTTTTTGCTAGAGGTAAACTTGAAATTTTTAGCTTTTTTATATTGATAATATTTACTCCCCTTTTTGTTCTACATATAAAGTGTTTTGTATCTCAAATAACAAAAAATTAATGATAAATTATTCATATATTTTAGGTAACTTATACTTAAGTTTATTTAATCAAAAACAAAACTCAAAAAATATATTTGGAGAGAGTAGTGGGTTACGATTTTGACGCAATAATTATTGGCAGTGGTGCAGGGGGAGGAACAATTGCCCATACTCTAGCAAAAGCTGGTAAACGAGTTCTCCTTGTGGAACGTGGTCCTAGATTTAGTGATGTTGAAGCCTTTCAAGATGAGCAACGAATGCTGATTGATAAAGAAGCTTTTGATGATCGCCAAATTCAAGTAAATGGACGTAGCGCCCAACTTCACATCGCAGGAATATTAGGTGGTGGTACATCCCTATATGGTGGGGTACTCATGCGCCCAAGTCCATACGATTTCCATCCAGGTAAATTTTATGACCAATGGTTACCCCGTCATCTATGGGATTGGCCGATCGCCTATGATGATATGGCTCCTTACTTCGACCAGGCAGAAATTTTATTCGGTGTCGCCGGGGATAAACCACACAAAATGCTGAATATTGGTACGCCAAGTCATGGTTATCCGGCCACAGTTCCACCTCTCGAACCAATTAACCAACAATTAGAAAAAGGTATTAAAGCTGCGGGACTAACTCCATTTCATCTTGCCTTCGGTATAAACTTCGATACTTGTCTACGTTGTTCTAAATGTCCTGGTTTCTACTGTCCCAATGAATCTCGTGCTTCTACAGTGATGCGTGCTATTGATCAGGCAATTCTTGATTATAATCTCAAAGTTCAAACCCTAACAGAGGCAGAAAATTTAGTTACTAATACCAGTAAAAAAGTTACTGCTATTCGCCTTCGTTGTCGCAAAACTGGCACAGTTGAGGAACTTACAGCTAAAACTTATATTCTGTCTGCTGGAGCATTGGGTAGTCCAGTTATTCTGATGAAGTCTGGTTTAACAGGGCGTAGCGGACAACTAGGACGGAATTATATGTATCATTGTGGTGCTTTAGTGGCAGGATTATTCAAACAATCTACTGGTGGGGCGGATAAATTTATTAAACAGTTAGGGTTTACAGACCTCTATCTTGGTTCCAAAGAATTTCCACATAAATTAGGGTTAGCTCAAACTGTACCTATTCCCGGACTTCTTTCTCTACAAGAAAATTTTCCTGTGCCAATTCCTCAACCCATTGCCGAATTTCTGTTGAAGCGGATGTTGGTAATAACTGGTATTGTAGAAGATTTACCCCAACAGGAAAATCGGATAGAAGTTGGTCAGGATGGGAAAATTCGTCTGTTCCACAAATTTCATTCCTATGATGTTTTTCGTTCTCGGTATTACATGACTAAGTTAAAACGCGTCTTTCGGTTAGCAGGAGCAATATTATGCTTTGGGGCGATGGGTCATAAGGATGATATTCATACGTCCCATCAGGTAGGTACAACTCGGTTTGGTAAAGATCCAAATACATCTGTGCTTGACCAAGACTGTCGTTTACATGACCATGAAAATGTTTTTGTTGTGGATGGTGGTTTTATGCCAAATGCTTTGGGTGTTAGTCCAGCTCTGACTATTGCAGCTAATGCTCTGAGAGTAGGGGATATTATGTTGCAAAAAGCGATAATTTGAATTTGTGGCTTCATGGCGATCGCATTTCTCTAACTAGGGTTTGCTGAAAAAGTCTTATGGGTGAGGGTAGGAGACAGGGCAAACGCATCTAAATTCTGGAACCTTCTACGGTTAAGCTTTAGAGAAGTGATAAGTATAAACACTCAGACCCCTAACATCCTTGCCCTGTTAGAACTTCAAAATAAGATGCGTTTGCCCTGGTTAAATTGAAATTGAAATCCCAGGAAATTTGAAGAAAATTTAGGGTTGTTTTTTCAATATTCATGCAATCGTTTCAGCTTCATCTGGATTTAAGGAATTTGTAAATCTTCAAATTTTCTCATCCAGATGATAGGAATAGCTGCTTTTCCCGGAAATTGGTTAGGTAATTTTGTATTAGAAAAAGTCAGTCGCCAACTCTTCCGTTGGCTAGTTATTACTTTTATACTTTTCAGTGGAGTTTATATTCTCTGGGAACAAAAGCAGTTGTTAATAATTTGGTAGATTGACTGGTTGCTACAGCCATTACAGAGTAGAGTTCTATCGTATATCATGGATATCTGAACCGCCATACTTTCACACCTAGATCCCTTCCCAAGGACGATAACCTTGTCTCAACATCTCATATTCTTGATTGATTTCTCTCTCTAAAGAAATATAAGAAACTCCTTTCTTAATATTTTCAATGGTAGCTTGCATACAGGCTAATCCGCTTTGATACTCCGAAATATTTGTCACGTTTATCCGAAAGCCAATTTTCTTTGTAAACATTGAGCTTAAAGGTAAAAGTGTAACCTTTCCAATTTGAGAAAAATATTCACCCAAATTATAACTATCCCCTATCCCTAAACTCTTCATCCTAGATTCAAGTTCTGAGTTAAACCCAATATTGATAAAAGGCCCGGCACAGCTACTCTTTATAATCTTCATTCCCATAGCCAAGAAATCAGAATTCATCAGCAAAGCTTCAGCATTCGCCCTCAATCTCTCTAACTCTTTTCTCAATTCTTCACGATGATTCAAGTCTCTTTGTTTTAGAGCCCAAGAAGCTGTAAGTACCTCGGCATTGGTGTAACGAATATGTGCTGCAACAACAAAGCGCTTAATTTCTTTTACAAGTGCCTCATTCTGACTTGTCAAAAAACCTACTTTGCCAATACCGTCAATTCCAAATTGTCTTCGCATTCCACAGGTTGTGATCACTAAATCTGAGCGACTACTCACACTTGCTACTGAAACTTGGTCATTTTCTATTGCTTCAGTTCCTGAAAAATACAGATCATTAATGATTAGGATATTATGTTGATTCGCGACCTCGGCTAATTCTTTTAACTCATCTGGACTATAAATTTGGCACCAGGGATTATTAGGGGTTTCCAGTATAAAAGCAGCAATTAGATATCCATTCTTTTTTGCAGTACAAATGACTTCTTCCAATTTGTCTGGCTTAATCTTAAAACTCGAGGGACAAACTTCTACTAAATGCCGAGTAGTGCCACAAAATATATCTATATTATGTTATGGTTGTAGCGAAAGTTCCCTTCTGGATAAATGACTGTAATAGGTTTAACATTTCCTCCCATCCGTAATAATCTATCTTTGGAGGCTAGAATCGACATTTTCACAAGAATTGTTGAAGTCTTCGGGAAAATAACTACGGATTTCGGATCAACTTTAGGAAAAGAGGGAATTAGCCCAAAAATCTTTTCTGTACCTAGATTAGCAAGAATTTCTGGCACAGTTACTTTATGAGAATCGATTAAATACTGGGCAGGGTAAGATGCATATAAATTCTCCAGTTCTACCATTAGATCTTTCTTCTTATGTTCAGGGGCATCTGAATGACCCAGATCAACCTGACCTTGATAGCGTTTAAGTTTTCTAAATAATTCATACTCTTCTGTTGAACGTGATTTCATAAACCAGGAGATTAATTAATAGTAAAGTTTACTAATCTCATCTATACTACTGGCAACTCAGTCTGTCTTCGAGTCGGCTTTAAATTCTCTTTACAAATCAGCTATTAAAGTGATGACTGCCGACTTAATCGATTGAGAGTTGCTGCCATTAGACTTTGATTTTGACCAGAAACTGTAAAAACTAATGCTTCTCGATAAACTCTTTGGGCATGATGATGACTTAAATTAGCACCTCCACTTGAACTCGTAACAGCAGCATGAGCGCATCGCAGGGCTAAATCAATTGCCCACGCTCGGAGTTGATATTTTTGGTCGATATCTAGATTAGAATTCTGTTGGGCTTTTTGAATGATTGCACGACATTGATTCAGTTCCTGATTCAGTAATTCTGTCGCATCTTGAATAAAGATAAATTTCTTTTGTTCAAAAACTGTTTCCAGAATATCTAACCCAGCTTTAGCACAGCCCAGGGCTAAAAAACTGGCTGGTAATGCATTTTTTTGATCCCTTTGATGAATCCAATCTATGGGTTGAATTGAAACAACTTTTTCTGCGGGTAAAAACCAATGATTGAGTGTAGCAGTAACGGTATTGGTTGAAGTCATGGCACACAGAGACATGGGCTGACTGAATGAAATTTGTTCGCTATTTTGAAACGGAACTAAACCAAATACAGCTTGACCATCCGCTAAGGTTGCTGCCACAATAAATTGATCAAAAATTTGCCATCCACTCACCCAAGGAACGTAACCATTGATGTGATACCCCCCTTCAACTGGAATCGCTGTAATGGTTGGATTTCCTGTTCGTCTGATTTGAGAAAAACCCACCCCGATTTTTATTTTTCCATCACTCATTTTGGGAAGATAAACCTCCTGAAGTTGAGTGTTTGAACTCTGCATCAGCATGGCGGATGCACTTTGATGTTGAGTTTGTAAAAAAGCTAATGCGCCGGAATATCGTGCGACTAATTCCTGAAATTGAACGAAGGTTTCTGAAGTCATTCCTATTCCACCCCACTGTTGGGAGACACGTAATGTTAATACTCCTAATTTACCTAAGCCGTCTAAGGCTTGATAAAGTAACTCTGGAGAAAAATCGATTTCATTTGATCGGGGATAAACATCGGTTTCTAGATAGATTTTAGTTGTCTTGAGTAGATGTGAAATTGTCATTTTATAAAGTTTGTGATAGAACTGACGTTATGCCCAGAGCGATCGCGCTGCGATCATCAACAACAGTTGGGCAAATGCCGGCCTTCAAGCAGTTTGACAGACTTTGAATAGGTCTTAATTGAAGCATCCCATACCATTTACATACATTTTTCAGCATTTATCTGGAGAGTTCATCACTATAACCTCTATAAGTTTCATCGCCATCAATAAATTGACAACCACATTCTACACAGATATAGTTTTGCTTTCCTTTCTTTTGGCTATTTTTATTGATGTTAGTTGATTGATCCATTTGGACATTCCATAATTTTTCTGCCTAAGATCGCGATCGCTCCTTTCTCAAATCATACCTTAATTCACCAACGTCATTTTTTCCACTAAGAACTTTGTACTGTCCAGATCCTAATACAAATCTGGATACTCTCTTAGAAATATGGACATATCAGGTTACAGCGGTTTTCATTTGCGTAGACCACAGTAGGGACATTCCATGGAACGTCCTTACAAGGTTTTGCTTGTGAAGATGTGGTTCATCAATTTGAAAAGCGCTGTAAGATAAATTCAAGATTTACATAGATAGCAATCCATCTCTCAATAAAATTCTAGAATATCATTCTCTATTGTGCAACACCTAATTTCAGTATAATTAGGCTAGTAGTTGTGCTTTAGGAACTAAAGCACTTATTTTTTTGATCAACAAGTCCAACTATAAACAAGTACTTGATTATAATCTACTTACAGCGGTTTTCATATTGATGACCTCAAGTCAAAACTAAAATTTTCTAGGTATGATTCGCGTTTGCCGAGCATAACCCAGGAAATAATCCCTACTATGGTCTACCCAAATTAAAACCACTGTAGTTAAATTTTCTCTGATATTTCAACTCCAACTGGCACCTTAACTTCAACTGCTTCCTGTTGAGACTGTTTCAATAATTTGCCTGTAGTGGTATTTGAAACATCTTTTTGTTTTGAACTCCTCAATTTCAACTTCTCGGCTAATACATCCCGTTGATTAATCAGATAAATACTAACTAAAGTTAAACCAACTCCCACTGACTGCAACGAACTCAAAACTTCCCCTAAAAACAAATTGCCAAACAATAAAGCAAAAATTGGAGTTAGAAAAGTTAAAGCACTTAAACTCGTAAGATTTCCAGAAGAAGCAAAATAAAAGAACAAACCATAGGCGATCGCGCTGCCGAAAATTGCTGCATAACCCATCGCTATCCAACCATACCCATCAATATTTACCCACTGTCCAGACTCAAACCCAGCGGAAAGAACAAGTAATGGAACACCACCTAAAATCAAATGCCAACCAGTTGCCATAACTGGGTCATTATATTTGCAAACCCAACGCACTAAAACTGTTCCGACTGCCATAGATAGAGATGCTAATAACATCAACCATTCTCCACTTTGAAACAGTGCACCCATTCCCAGAGATGCTTCTATTGTTTCTGGATGCAGCAAACTCCCGATCCATTCATCAGGTAAACCAATTAAACTTATACCAAAAACGCCAATACCTAACCCTAACCAACCCCAAAATCTAATTCTCTCTTGAAATAGCCATAATGATAAAATAGCTACTGCCAAAGGTTGGGAGTCAATCATCACCGAACCCAAACCAGCACCTGTTCTGACTAACCCTTGAGCCAAAAATCCCTGAAACAAAGCACCATCTACTAAGGCAAATAATAAAATCCACAACCAAGCTATTTTTCCTTGTGGTTGAGGTCTTCCCTGAATCATTCCTACCAGTAACAATAATATACCTGCTGGCAATATACGCATTGCTGCCATAAAAAATGGTGTTGTCTGAGGAATAACACCTTTCATAGCTACCATTGCAGTTCCCCAGAAGAAAAAGGGAGCAATTAGTAACAGTGGTGCAAAGGGGAGTTTTGAGTTAGTCAGTTTTAGCTGCATAGTAATTTCAGTTATCAGTTATCAGTCATCAGTTATCAGTACCGACCGCTGTTTGCGCAGCATGACCTAGGTAAATCAGAGGCACCGAAATACTGAAGTTTAATTTTTCTGTCCCCTTGTAGAGCGACAGCTCGTGGCGCAGCCAAGGGGAGACTATTGACCCTATTTTTTGGTCATTATTTTATACATTTTAATATTAAAACTTTATTTACAAATTGTAACAATTTTTCATAGAAGTATCTATTATTAAATTTAATGAATTAATAATAAGGCAAAATTTCCAAATATTCATTAAATATTATCTTTGTTGACAATTTAAGTTGAATATGTTAATAAATAAATTCAGATAATTTGTGCTATAATTAAATTTTACTTTTGACTGAATAAAAGTATGATTTGGCCATTTAAGCCTCGGTATCGTAAACAAATTGCCCGAATTGAAATTAATGGTGTCATCGCGAGCGACACCAGAAAGCGAGTTTTAGAAGCACTGAAAACAGTAGAAGAAAGAAAATTTCCGGGTCTGTTACTGAGAATAGATAGTCCCGGGGGTACTGTTGCTGACTCTCACGAAATTTACAATGCCCTGAAAAATTTGCAAGATAAAGTCAAAATTGTATCTAGCTTCGGCAATATTTCAGCCTCTGGGGGCGTGTATATCGGCATGGGTTCTCAACATATTGTGTCTAATCCTGGGACAATTACAGGTAGTATTGGGGTGATTTTGCGAGGCAACAATATAGAACGTCTTTTGGAAAGAGTAGGGGTTTCTTTTAAAGTAGTAAAGTCTGGTCCATACAAAGATATATTAGCCTTCGACCGAGAAATGACAGATCCAGAGAAGCAAATTCTCCAAGACTTGATTGATAATAGTTATCAGCAATTTGTCAAAATAGTGGCTGAGGCGCGAAATTTAGCTGTAGAAACTGTCAGAAGTTTTGCAGATGGCCGAATTTTTACAGGAGAACAGGCATTAGAATTAGGTGTGGTTGACCGTTTAGGTACTGAAGAAGATGCCCGTAAATGGCTTTGTGAACTGATAAAATTAGACCCAGAGAAGACGGAGAGTTGTACTCTCGAAAAACCAAAATCTCTAGTAAATCGAGTTTTGGGTAATAATCAGGTATCATCAAAACTGTCGGCAGCTCAAAGTTGGGTAGAATTTGAAGTTTCTACCAATGGTTTACCTTTGTGGCTGTATCGACCTTAAGTTAAAATAAAAAGTTGTTGATTGGGAGGATTTTGGTGTGGTGTGGCGAGTTCAAGCAATTCGTGGGGCAACTACTGTCTCAGAAAACTCAAAAGAAGCTATTCAAGAGGCAGTAACGGAACTACTAGATGAGCTAGAGAACCATAATCAAATCGAACCAGGCCAAATTATTAGTACGACTTTCTCTGTGACTCGTGACTTAGATGCTATTTTTCCTGCTGCGATCGCCCGCCAACGTCCCAACTGGAATAATGTACCTTTATTAGATGTGCAGCAGATGCACGTTGAAGGTAGTTTAGAACGTTGTATTAGATTTTTGATTCATGTGAATATGCCAGAAACTCAGGCCAAAAAAATTGTTCATACCTATTTGCGAGGGGCAAAAAATTTGAGGCCTGACTGGCAAAAAGCTTGAATAAGGCATAAGGCAGAAGTCAGAGTTGCTTATGGATAGTCAACGATCAGCCACTCCGTATCTGATAACACCAAGCAATTTTAAGTATTGCAAGTGACTGTGGGGTATTAAACCTGCAAAAGAAAAGAAATAGCAATAGTCTGCTACGGATTTTTTTCTACCCAACGTTACGTTAATGCAAACTATTAAGACAGACTATAACCAATATATTCAAGGGTTATTTTAGCTGCTTAGTTTCACTATACTCATTTTTTTTTGATAACCTTTTCAGAAAATAAGCTAGAGTTACTTATAATTCTCACTCTAAATTTTTATTACATGAGAGCGCCATTTTTTTCCAATATTGTGATATCTACCCTTGTTGCCATAGTCACTTGGCTCTGGACTAGCACTGCCTTGGCTGCAATTCCAGTTCAACTATACGACCTAGAATACAAAGAATGTCCCTCTAGTTTAGAAAAAGGAATGATTTCCAGTGGTTCTAGTATGGCAGCTAACTGTTTTATTATCGGTGGTAAAGCTAAAAATTCTACTGATAAAACTTTGTATGATGCTGATGTATATGGGCGTATCTATGACGCTGATAATAATAATGTTATGCAAAATCGTACAAGACTTGGGTCAATTGAAAAAGTCCCCCCAGGTGTAACTGATTTTGAAATTAGAGTTTCCGTACCAGCAAACCTACCTACTCCATTGAGACTTAAACAGTTTAAATCATCTGGCTTTTCTCATAAAGTTCGGTGGCAAACTATAGAAGAATTTGATGGCTTTTAATTCTTGAAGGCAGGTTGAGTTCTAAGAATTAATATCTTTTTTCAATCTGCCTCAAAGTTTTTTTTTAAAAGAAAACTATATTGATAGATACTAATAAGCCAAGCCATTTAGTAACCCAGTCAAAACTTGAGCAACAAACTGGAGAGCAAATATAGCAATTATAGGAGAAAAGTCTATACCTCCCAAGGGTGGAATAATAGAACGAAATATATTTAGATAAGGATCAGTCAATTGACTCAATACAGAAAATGGTGGATCGTACCAGTTAATATTAGGGAACCAACTTAATAAGATCCTAATGAACATTAAAATTAAATATATTTGTACAAATGTTCCTAAAGTTTGTGCTAGTAGTCCTATGGAGGCATTCATAAGTGTTATTATTCTGAAACTACAAACAATTCATTCATAGATATTAAAGTCTATTTTAACACAGCTTTGCCTTATTCATCTTTCATTCTGGGCTATATATAAAATCTATTTCATAAAATCTAGATTTATTCTTAATAATTTGAGGATTCTTCAGAGAGCGATCGCCCAGAATTTGTCAAGCTTCCATTAACACCATTTATTTGTTGGCGCACTTCATCAATTGCTTGATTCAATTGGGCTATTTTACCTTCCAAGGTTTGACGAGTCTCTTCTATAATTTCTGATTCTTTTATGGCTTTTTGTTTTTCAGTATCTTGAGTCTCTAATAAATTTTCTGCCTCATCTGCATCATTAGATACCCTTGCTCCTACTAAAATTCCCAATAACCCACCAACTAAGCCGCCTACTGCTGCTCCTGCAATCAAACCACTTGCAAAACCATCTCTATTACTCATATTTAGCAAATAGCTAATCGTTTATGTTAATCTTTAATCATTACAATCTAGCATATTCTTAATAGAATGTCAAAAATAAATTAATTTTGATTTGCTTCAAGTGGCCAGTAATATAAAATCCCGTTGAATACTTATTATATAGTTGGGAGTAGGGGAGTGGGGCAGGGTCAATTTATTGTCACCAGAGAAAAAAGGAGGGGGGTGGGGAGTGCGGGGACTGTGGGAAGCACAGGATCTCAAAAAAATATAGGGTTGTAAATATTCTCTGACGACAAAGAATTAGCCTTGGGGGAGTGGGGGAGTAGGGAAGATGAAATATTGAAGTAATTATAGAATTATCAACAGATATTAAACATATCCTCCAAAAAAGGGAGTAGGGAGTAGAGGGAAAGAATTGATAAATAATAGTGCGATAATTGATCTGATTTTTTATCAAAATAATTGGGTTTAAAACCCCGCCTTTTAAGGGAAAATCTTTTTGGAGAGTTGCTCAAATCCCCGTGACAAAAATAACTTTTGACTTCTGATTTCTGACTTCGTTAATATTGGATATATATATTTAATTATAACCAGATTCTATGTGCAACCCCACCGGATTTGATATAACTTAAGTACCAAAAGTTCGATCGCCAGCATCGCCAAGACCTGGTATAATATAGCCAACATCATTAACAACCTCATCAATAGTTGCTGTGTAAACAACCAAGTCAGGATAACTAACACTCAACTTTTGTAGAGCAGGAGGAGCAGCTACTACAGAAATAATTCTGATTGAAGCAACATCAACCCCACGCTCAGTTAATTCAGTCATGGCCTGCATAATTGTTCCACCAGTAGCTAACATTGGGTCGCAAATCAAAACCCGAGCATTAGGGGCCAACTGGGGAGGCAGTTTATTCAAATAACAGCTAGGTTCGAGAGTTTCTTCATTTCTAACTATTCCCAGATGATAGATGGATGCCAAAGGTAAAACAGTTTGCGCCCCTTCTAATAATCCTAGACCAGCTCGGAGAATTGGTATTACTACGACAGGGACTTGAGGATTAACAAAAGTAGCAGGACATTCAGCTAAAGGAGTTTGTACTGTTGTTTCTATTATTGGTAACCAATCTCGAATTGCTTCATAGGTTAACCATCGGCCTAATTCTGTCATTGCAGAACGAAATAGAGCAGAGGGTGTATTTATGTCACGAGCTACGCCTAACCAATGTTTTACTAAAGGATGAGGTGGGACATAAACACGAAGTTGCATAGTCATTTCAGTTATCAGCTATCAGTTATCAGTTATCAGTACCTCTAGTTAAAGTCAGAGGTTTGAAATATTGAACTTTATTTCTCTTGGTTGATTGGATATGGCGCAGGTTTCCTCGCCATCCCTCGACCGCTTTGTCACGCCACTACTAAACTTTGATTGACTCAAGTCAAACACTATTAACATCATAAGCGCTACACTGAAATCTAGCAAATTTTCAAAGGTGTTACTATGGCAATTTCTCCTGCATCTCAGTCATTAACTGATAAATTTCCTCCAATACTTGAATATGATGCAATAGTTATCGGTTCTGGTATTGGTGGTTTAGTTACAGCTACTCAACTTGCAGCTAAAGGAGGCAAGGTTATAGTATTAGAAAGTTATACTATTCCTGGTGGTAGCTCTGGTTATTTTGAGAGGGAGGGATACACATTTGATGTTGGTGCATCAATGATATTTGGTTTTGGTAAAAAAGGTACAACAAATTTACTGACTCGTGCTTTAGATGCGGTAAATGTTAGCATAGAAACAATCCCCGACCCCGTACAAATACATTATCATTTACCAGATAATTTAGAGTTAAAAGTTCACCAAAAATATGAAAAGTTTATCCAAGAATTAACTGAAATATTTCCCCATGAAAAAAAAGGAATTCGTCAATTTTATGATGAATGTTGGAAAGTATTTAATTATCTCAATTCTATGGAGTTATTATCTCTAGAAGAGTTAAAATATCTCTCCAAATCATTTTTTCAAAATCCTGGTTCTTGTCTGGGTTTATTGAAGTATTTACCTCAAAATGTAGGTGATGTTGCACGTCGATATATTAGCGATAAACAATTATTAAAATTTATTGATATGGAATGTTATTGTTGGTCAGTAGTGCCAGCAGATTTAACACCAATGATTAATGCTGGAATGGTGTTTTCCGATCGCCATTATGGTGGTATTAATTATCCTAAAGGCGGTGTGGGTAAAATTTCTCAAAAATTGGTAGAAGGTTTGGAGAAAACAGGGGGAGAAATTAGATATAAATCTCGCGTTCAAGAAATTATTATTGAAAAGGGAAAAGCTGTAGGAGTTAAGTTAACTAATGGAAAGGTTTATCGAGGTAAGCGAGTTATTTCTAATGCGACGAGATGGGATACTTTTGGCAAGTTAATTCCAACAGAAAAGATACCGTCAAGTGAGAAAAAATGGCGCAGTAATTATCAAAAGTCACCAAGTTTTTTAAGTTTACATTTAGGAGTAGAAGCTTCCGTATTTCCAGAAGGTACAGAATGTCATCATATTCTCTTAGAAAATTGGGAGAAAATGGAGGATGCAGAAGGTACTATTTTTGTCTCTATTCCTACACTTTTAGACCGAGATTTAGCGCCAAAAGGTTATCATATTGTTCATAGTTTTACACCTTGTTATATAGAAGATTGGCAAGGATTAACAATCAAAGAATATGAAGCAAAAAAAGAAGAAGCTGGGGGGCGAGTTATTGATAGATTAGAAAATATTTTTCCTGGTTTAGATGCTGGTTTAGATTATATGGAAGTAGGAACAGCTCGTTCCCATCAAAGATTTTTAAATCGTGAAGATGGTACTTATGGACCTATTCCTAGTCGTAAATTACAAGGTCTATTAGCAATGCCATTTAATGGTACTGCAATACCTGGTTTATATTGTGTTGGAGATAGTACATTTCCTGGTCAAGGTTTAAATGCTGTGGCATTTTCTGGTTTTGCCTGCGCTCATAAAGTTGCTGTTGATTTAGGATTAAAAAAAAGATGATTTTAAGGCAGAAGGCAGAAGGAAAAATTGCTTATGGATTAAACCCCAAACAATTTTAAGCACTTTGTAGACGGTTGGGTATTAAACCCACTACAGAAAAGATAATTAATTCTCCTTAAAAGAAGAGAGTTTACTAAAATAATTTTTTTCTTTTTCATCCTTAAAAATAGAGGCTTTAAATCTTCATAATTCAGTAATTAAAGATAAAGGGAAGATTGAAAATAAAGTTTTTTACTTTAATGTTTTTTCTTTCTTCCTTTCTCATAAAATATGATATACATAATTTTTTAAGAGATTGTTTGTATACAAAAGATTAAAAGGTGTGGGGTGCGTTCATCTAAATTTAATGTTGAGCAATTAAGAATAGCGCAGAACCCCCCCCCTAGTATTGCAATATTTTAGGCGTGTTACGCCACTACATAATTTATTAATGAGGAAATTGCTGTATGTTTAATCCCCTCAATTTAAATACAGTTAAAATTATTGCACTGATAGGATTAATGATATTGGGATTAATTTCTACATTGGCGATATCCAGTTTTATTCAAACTACCAATATAATCAAAAATCAATCTATTGATTCTCAGTTTGTCATTAATAAATTTCCCCAACAAATAATCAAAAATCAATGGATAATTAGCTCTGCTCAAGCTCAGGAATTAGTTGCACAAGGAGCAACAATTTTAGATGCTCGTTCTTGTAAAATATTGAATCCTCAAAGTTTGTTAAACGCAACTTGTATAAGTTGGCAAGAATTTTCTCAGTCTCAATCTCCATTTAAAGGAAAATTACTTACAGATGACAAAGTTTTGACAGAAAAATTACAAGCTATAGGCATTTTTAATCACAAACCAGTAATAGTGTTTGGTAATACCATAAATGGTTGGGGAGAGGATGGCAGAATAGTTTGGATGTTACGCACTTTAGGTCATCAAAAATCCTTTTTAGTAGATGGAGGTTTTACTGCTTTAGTTAAAGGGGGTTTTCCTACAGTTAAGTTTACGAAAAATAATTCTCCACCTAGAGGAGATTTTGTGGTTAATCAGAATGAAAATTGGCATATTAGTCAGAATGAATTAAAAACAAGTTTAGGAAAAGATAATCTGGTAATTATTGACACTAGGGAGCCACAAGAATATGCTGGAAAAACACCTTATGGAGAACAACGTGGGGGTCATATTCCAGGGGCAATTCATATCTATTTTAAGTATTGGTTAGATAATAATGGGATGTTATTATCGCGGGATAAAATTTTAGAAATGTTGGCAGAAAAGGGAATTACAAAAGATAAAATTATTGTTACTTATTGTACGGGTGGTGTACGTTCTGCTTGGTCTACTTCTGTATTGAAAGATTTGGGATTTAAGGTGAAAAATTACTCTGGTTCTATGTGGGAATGGTCGGCGAGTAGTGCAGATATTTATCCTTTGGAAAAATCCAGAAAAGAGGGAGTAGGGGTTATTGAGGACAGGGAGAAGGGGAGACACGGAGACGCGGAGAGGGAGAAATAAACAGAAGAATAATTAACATTAACTGAGCTGCTAATTAACAAAAAGGGACTTTTTCTGTATTAATTATTTAATAACTGAAGTGTCACATAAGTATAGTATTACTTTTGAGAATTTGTATTAAATTCAAAATCAAAAAAAACTATTTCAGTAATAAAATTTTTGCTAAAAACCCTAAATATTTTGAGAGTTAAAAACGAAAAATTAAGCTTTTCAAACACATTTTATACCAATTTGATAAATGTTTGCTACAAATAGCTAGGGTATTTTTTAGAATTTCCGTTTGTCATGCTCCGCAAACAGAATTCAGAAGCCGTATGGGAATAGATTTAATACCAATTTTTAGGTCGGAAATTCTCTTTTTTGTCAAAGGGACATTTCCTACAAAATCTTTTTATTGCACTTATTATTAGTAACATTCTTTTTTCAAATTGGTATTACTTAAACAAATAAACTTGTTAAAGCGCTTGCCGTTGTTATGAGGTACACCCCGGAGTGGGCAAGATGCCCGCACTACAATTTTTTCATCATTTACCCTATACCTCATTTGCCCGAAATATGCTGTAAAAATAGTGGGATAGGTTCAAAATAAAAAAAATCAATGATTAATGGTTAAGTTTTTAGAGATGAAATTGAATAATATAATGTTTTTCAAGTTACTGATACCAATTTTATAAATGTTTCCTACAAATAGCTAGGGTATTTCTGAGAATTTCCTACGGAATGCTCCGCAAACAGAATTCAGAATTCAGGAGTCAGAATGAATATATTTAGTACCAGTTTTTAGGTTGGAAATTCTCTTTTTTGTCAAAGGGACATTTTCTACAAAATCTTTTTATTGCACTTATTATTAGTAACATTCTTTTTTCAAATTGGTATGAGGTATAGTTGTTTTTCTTCTTTGTTATTTCCTACTCCCGCGCAACAAAGGAATTTTGTACCTCAACAATATGGGAATTGCTATATCTAATATTTAGATAAAATAATCGGTAATAATACTGACTAATTAGCCATGTATTAAGAAATAATTATTGTATAATAACCAAAATAATTTCTCAGTAAATTTTGAATTTAATTTAGTACTAATTATGGATGAATTAAACTCTCTAATTGAACAGTCACAGATAACATTAACACCTCCAGATTTTCCACCGCCACCACCAATAGAAGTTTCTCCAGATGTAATTACTCCAGTGGAAAATTTCCCAGAAACTAATGATATAGTTTTGATTAGTAACCCAGGGTTAAATTTCGGTTCCCAAATTCCTTCAAATAATAACGTAAATATAGAATATTCTGACCTTTTAGGAGGCAGTAATTTTGAAGATGGACGAGGCATAACTACGGACGAAGAAGGCAATATTTACATTACAGGTAGTACCAACTCTATAGATTTTACAGTAACTGCAAATGCTGTACAAAATAGTTTTGCTGGAGGTAATGAATTTGGTTCTGGCGATGCTTTTGTTGCTAAATATTCTCCTGATGGAACTCTGATTTATTCTACATATATAGGTGGAAGTGGTGATGATTTTGGTACAGATATTGAAGTAGATGAAAGTGGAGATATCTACGTCACAGGTAATACTAATTCTGTTGACTTCCCGACAGTAAATGCTTTACAAAATACCTATGGTGGGGGTGAATTTTTAGGAGATGCTTTTGTAATTAAACTATCTAATGATGGTACTAATATTGAATATTCTACTTATTTAGGTGGGCAAGATAACGATTTTAGTAGTGGTATTGCTTTAGATGATAATGGCAATGTTTATATAACCGGAGATACGGGTGCTTTACTCCGTTTTCCCATAGTTCCTCTTACTGGTATTGGCGACTTTCCTACTACAGAAAATGCCCTACAAAATACTTTAATTAGTGAATTTAATCGTGATGCTTTTGTCAGTAAAATATCTACCGACGGTAGTGAATTAATCTACTCAACTTTATTTGGTGGAAATGATACGGAGGTAAGTAACGATATTACTATAGATAGTAGTGGCAATACTTATATAACTGGTGATACTCGCTCCGTTGACTTTCCCACTGAAAATGCAGTACAAAATTCTTTAGGTGGAGACCGAGATATATTCATTACCCAACTTAATAGTGACGGTAGCGACTTAATTTTTTCCACTTATTATGGTGCAGTAGATGGAGATACTGGTAATAGCATTGCTGTAGATGAAGTGGGTAACATTTATGTAGCAGGAGCTTCCGGTAGTCAAATTATCGGAGGTGATGCAGTAGTACCCCCAGTTGGAGAGTTTCCCACTGTTAATGCTTTGCAAAATAATTTTGGTGGGGGTGAAAGTGATGGAATTTTGATTAAAATTAATAGCGATCGCTCTGTTGGATATGCGACTTATTTAGGTGGAGCAAATTTTGAGTCTATTGAGGGTCTTGATATTGATGGGGTCGGTAATACTTATATTATTGGTAACGATAATTTTGCCGATGCTTTTGTCAGAAAAATATCTAACGATGGTGGAACTGTAGAATATTCAATTTCCTTTGAGACCAACAATAATTTGGGTATATTTGGCAATGACATTGCAGTAGATGAAGTTGGTAATGCTTATATTGTTGGTTCCAGCAACTCCACTGCTTTTCCTGAATTTATTCCAGGTGGTAGTAGTACAGCGAACGATATTTTTGTTGCGAAACTAAACTCTAGTAGTCAACCTCCAAATATTCCCTTTCCCAATATTCCTAGCAGTTTCAACGAAAATCTTTACTTGCTAGAAAATTCCGGTGTAGCAGATGCTGTGACAAATGGTTTATTTAATAACGGGTTTGAACATTGGTTAGAATTTGGTTTTTTAGAAGGGCGATCGCCTCAGTTTGCTTTTGATGAAGAATTTTATCTGGCCACTTACCCAGTAATTGCTGATGCAGTGGCAAATGGTTTATTTATCAATGGGTTAGAACATTATATTCGGTTTGGTCAAACTGAAGGACGTCAAGCAGTTGCTTAATTTGATAGACATAGGGTTCAACAATTAAAATTAATAATTACCCCTTCTTTTTTCCCCTCCTGGGAGGGGTTAGGGGTGGGTTGACTCCGTACTACTGCCTACCCTAACAAAAAGACTTTATTCAGCAAACCCTAATTAAGATTAATATCATAAACTAATTCAGCAACGCCGTTTTTTTGCCCCATATTTTTGGGTGCATCTCAATATTTGCAAAAATACTTTTTCCTATATATTCCCCGTTGCCTGTTGCCTGTTGCCTGTTGCCTAAAAGCGATAAATTTTTGGCTTTATTCAAAATTGAGATGCACTCATATTTTTTATTCAAATTAATCCTACTTTTCTCAGAGCTTTTTCTGCGGCCCGTTTTTCAGCTTCTTGTTTACGATGACCTTTTCCAACACCATATAACTTTCCCTTAACTCTAACTTCAGCAGTGAATATTTTGGCATGATCCGGACCTTCTCCATTATTAGATTCATATTTAGGATTTTCTCCAAATTTTGCCAATGCCCACTGTTGAAATTTACCTTTAGTATCTACTAAATCATCTGTTTGTGCATCACTTTCTGAATCTGGAAAAATTATTTCATCTGCAACTGGTTGAAAAATTTTTTTCACAAAAGGGCGAACTTTCGTCAAAGTTGAGTCTAGAAAAAAAGCTCCAATTATTGCTTCAAAAGTGTCACTAAGTAAAGCCGGGTTTTGACGACCTCCATCTTTTTCTGCTCCCCTACCAAGGCGCATTAATTCACCTATTTCTAGTTGAGTTGCAAATTTTGCCAATTGTTTTTCATCTACTAAAAGTGAACGGAGACGAGTAAGTTCTTTAGGTTTTAAATCATATTCTTCTTTATAACGTCTATAGAGTAGTTCTCCTACTAGGAAACCTAACACAGCATCCCCCAGAAATTCGAGACTTTCGTTATCTTCTTCTCCAGAATTTTCGTTTAAAAAAGAGCGGTGGGTGAGAGCTTGTTTTAAAAGTTCAGGATTTTTAAATTCAGGTAGTTTCTTTGTCATTTGCCAATCTTACATTTATTGAGATTCGTCTATATTAATCCTTCTTATTTCAATTTAGCTAGTGCATTTTTAGCAGCTTGTTTTTTTGCTTCTTTTTTACCGAATTATTAATTATTAATTATTAATCATTAAATGATTCGCGCCTTGAAGCCTCCCCTTTTCAGAGGAAAATAAAGAAATAATATCTCCTTATATTCAATTCCGTAACGGTTTTAACCAGAGGTAATTATCAATTATCCATTATCAATTATCAATTAATGAATACCTCCTTCACCTTGAGCATACTTTATATTATCCACAAATACTTGAGACAAAAAAATAGGTTTATCGTCTTAACCACCACATTTATTAGATTCATATCTAGGAATTTTTTAATTTCTTCTAATGCCCACTGTTGAAATTTAGCTTGAGTATCTACTAAATCATTGTCTGAAAAAATTATTTCATCTGCAACAGGTTGAAAAAGTTTGTTCACAAAAGGACGAACTTTCGTCAAAGTTGAGTCTAGAAAAAAGGCTCCAATTATTGCTTCAAAAGTGTCACTAAGTAAGGCCGGGTTTTGACGACCTCCATCTTTTTCTGCTCCCTTACCAAGACGCATTAATTCACCAATTTCTAGTTGAGTTGCAAATTTTGCCAATTGTTTTTCATCTACTAAAAGTGAACGGAGACGAGTAAGTTCTTTAGGTTTTAAATCATATTCTTCTTTATAACGTCTATAGAGTAGTTCTCCTACTAGGAAACCTAACACAGCATCCCCCAGAAATTCGAGACTTTCGTTATCTTCTTCTCCAGAATTTTCGTTTAAAAAAGAGCGGTGGGTGAGAGCTTGTTTTAAAAGTTCAGGATTTTTAAATTCAGGTAGTTTCTTTGTCAT
>NZ_JAAHGB010000044.1:0-10718 GCF_010672695.1 Okeania sp. SIO1H4 | reverse complement strand
CAGCATCCCCCAGAAATTCGAGACTTTCGTTATCTTCTTCTCCAGAATTTTCGTTTAAAAAAGAGCGGTGGGTGAGAGCTTGTTTTAAAAGTTCAGGATTTTTAAATTCAGGTAGTTTCTTTGTCATATTACAAATTTTAATTTCTTGATAAGTTAGGTGGGCATAAATAAATTTTGAAACGAAGAATCTGAAAATTAAGCCAGCAAGAAGTTTTCCAGAAATTTTCTAAGTTTTGAATTTCCATCACGATTTTATGGATAATTAGGGTTTGCTGAAAAAGTCTTTTAGTAGGGGTAGGAGACAGGAGACAGGAGACAGGAGACAGGAGACAGGAGAAAAGGGTCGGGAGCGAGGAGGTAGGAGTAACAATTGTAAGAATGATTTTTCTGCCCAACTATGAGCCTAAAATACGCTCCTTTTTGAGCATGAAGAACTGAAAACCAGGCACTTTTTTCGACTCCAAAAAGACTAAATTCTTTATATGTCAATGCTTTTAGATTTAATCAGCAAGCCCTAATTAAACCTACCTACTTATAGCAGTTTACTACTCTCTAGAAATACTTATGTTGATGATTTTAGGGAGTAGGGAAGAGCGAATAGGAAAAAAATATTTGCTGTATCAGTTGTACCAGATTAATTGCCGAATATACTGTATTTACAGCAAGCAAATTTTAGGATAATTAGCGACAGTTAAAAATTAATCTATAAATTTTATTCCCTATTTCCATATCTGGTGTTCCCTATTCTCTAAAAGCATAAAAATTTGTACCTCCAAGACTTGAAAACTACTCTATCTATATTAATCTTCTTTGTCTCAACTTAGATAGTGCGTTTTCTGCAGCATTGACGAACAATATTTTTATAGTCTCCATCTCCAGTAATTAAAATTAAGATGTCAGTAGATGGAATAGAATTAAGTTCTCTTTCACAGTCAGCTATTAATTTTCGATCGACACTCTGTTTTTCTGTTGTAGGAATGTCAATACAGTCAAAACCTAGTTCGTATAAATGTTGTTCATTACTTTGATTTTCCTCTCGCCAATAACTATATACTCTTTGGCTAGATAAGCTACCATTTCAACAATTAATAATTAATAATTAATAATTCCCTCTTCTTGAAAAGAAGAGGATTTACTCTTAAGGAATTTTTTTTCTTCTCTTGGTCGATTGGATATGGCGAGGTCTCCTCGCCATCCCACCCTACGGGAAGCTGCGCTAACGACCGCTTTTTTCTCCTTTAAAAGAGAGGCTTTAAATCTTAATTATTCGGTAAATTGGCAAAAGTTTGAAAATATCGCACAAGATAAGAATTGAAATTAATACAAACATTTTGATAATCCCAATGTAATTAGACTAATAATCGAACTAAACTAATTTTAGGTGTAAGCTGAAATCTTATTATGTTGTACCGAAATAATTAAATTACGGTAGATAAGGCTACAACTTACACTTACATTTAAAAAAATAGCATGATAGTAAGTGAATCTCAACAAATAGAAATCTCCATAAAAGAGGGAACAGGGAACAGGAAACAGAGATAAATAATTGACAATTTATGGATAATAATTGATTTTTTTTAATTTACGGAGATGTCTAATAGTATTTTTTTGACACGCTCTTGTCTGCTTATGACAGGAGTTCTAATACTTCCTATTTTTCATTTTTTCTACATTTTCTACTTCTGCTGCATTGATGGTTTTAAGTAGTTGAATAATACTGTCAAGTGCTATATCTGCTTTTTTCTTGGGAAATGGCAAAAAATGGGCAAAATTATTACGAATATCTAGAAGTTTTTTTACTTTTGATTTACTCTTTTCTGTTTCTTGACTTAAATCATATTGAAAGATATTATCCCACAGTTTATAGATTAGCTTTAGGTGCAGAGATACATCTTTACGCAAAGCTTCATCTAAGTTGCGTTTGTTTAATCCTTGCTGATTTTTTAAGATATTTTTTGCTTCTTTCAACCAATTATCCGAGTAGTATTCTCGCATTCTTTCTTCAATATATGGATATAAAGCTTGAGCTAAAAGCTTTAAAGATTTATAGATTAAATCACCATAATCATCTATGGAAGGCTGCTTTTTTGTAATCATTTTACTGATATTTCCTTTGGGTTGTTTGCGAACAACAGCATCGGAACATCAGATATCTATCACTAATAGTGAAATAGTGAGTTACTCAAAAAAACTCCCCTATCTTGATAGAAACTTCCCAAAAAATAGGAGTTAATAGTGACAACTAATGTCACTTTTGACTCACATATAACATTGGGATATTTTTCTACAGGGAATTTCATAAAATGAGTATTACTTCAACTAAATAAACACTATATTAAGTGGTATTAGCTTCAGCTAATGTCTCATCAATGGTAGATATGTATACTGACTCGTGTATCTCGATTTGTCGCTAATCTTTAGTAAACCTAGATGCTTGTAAGCATTTAGTCCCCTAAACTACCTACTTACAAACAGCTATCTATACTAAAGATTAATTACAAATCAAGATATACGAATCAGTATATATATCTACCACCGATGAGACAGCAGCCAACAACAGACAATAGATACTAATATTGTATGCTATCTTGAAAAAGAGTATAGCAAAGAAATAAAATTTTTGTCAATAGTTGTCAGATTTATTTTTTGGACTAACCTTCATAGCATGAAAAACTTCCCGTTCTACTTTTATGTTTTAACTCAGGAACTCCGTCTAGCAAACTCACTTCATTTTATGCTCAGAGAAAGAAGCTTTACAACCAAACGGATAGGGTGAATTATAAGTAGTAGAACGCTTACCAAATATTGTGTAACGATTATCTCGAATCTGCTCATAAAAGCGATCGCCCATCCATTTTGCTCCTGGTAAACCTCGATATGCTGCCACAAACACATCCCCCACAGGCAAAAGTCGCCCTATTTCTTCCGCTGCATCACTACCTTGCCATCGACGTTCCGGTGCATTACCATCAATCAAAATCATACCCATTTCACAATCTTTAGCAGTAATACCAAATTGATTGAGTTTTTCTAAATCTTGCATAGGAATATACTCAAATAGCTCACCTTTATCTATACTTTCCAATACCTGCACCAACGTTACACATAAATTGCAGTTGCCATCATAAATTACGATATAACTCATACGTCTTAGTTTTATTTTAAATACAATCAAACATTGTAACATCAACAGGACTTACGCAAATTCTTAGACAATACGCTATCAGCAGGGGGCGAATGCCATTCGCCCCTACTAGATATGGCGGTTATGCGTAATATCATGTCCGGATAATTAGTGATCAAAAAACCTTCTCCTTCTGCTCCTGTTCTTCTTCCTTCTTCTTTCTTCCCTCCTGACTCCTGACTCCTGACTCCTGAGGACTCCGTCGTTATTTATTTATAACTGTTCAACCGGACATGATATAAGTCCTGACTAAATTAAAGCTCTACAGGTGCTTCCCCACCTAACCTTTCTTCTAATAAAAATCTAAGTATAGACTGACTCACCAAAACCAAACCTAATCTAGCTTGCGCTAACTGCGGTTTTTTCACCTTCACCTCACCCCAAATACGACAATGACTGTAAAAATCTTGAAAAGCTACACTCATAGCATCAGCTACTTTTTGCCAATTTATAGGTTTTTTGCTGCTAGAAACACAATAAATACGATCTAGAGTAGAAGCAAATTGAGCAATTAAGTGGTATTCAGTATCATGTAAAAATTGTAATTGCCCATTAGGTTGTTGCCAGGATATAGGTTGAGAACTTTGCAACTGCCAAAATTGACCGCTACCATCCGGGCCTGTAAGAGTAACATTAATTAAGCGATCGCGTATACCCATCCGCAATAACGAACAACAACGAGCATGACTATACTGAATTGGAAACAAATTTGTAGTTTCTAAAGATTTATCAAAGTAATTGGGTCTAAAACCCCGCCTTGATTGGCGAAATGTTTTTGGATACTTGCTCACATCCCCGTTACAAAAACAACTTCTGACTTCGTTAAAGTCAACACCAACCTGTAATTCTTGTTGCTCAAAATTTAGGGGAAAAGAAGTTAGATAATCTAACCAATTAGCGATACTCAAATCAGTTAAATAAAAGTAAATTATCCCAGATGAAATTACCTCAATATCAAAAAATTCTGTATCTTTATTAGTCTCAGTATTTACTATTTCCCTACAATATTTAACTAACTCAGTAGCAATATATATAGCTGGTTGTTGACAAACCGAAGCTAACTTCAGAGCGATCGCTGACTTGTATACAATTGCTCCATTATTTATAGTTTGATTAATTGGAATTTCTTCCTTCTTTTGCCAAACTTCTAATGTATTTTCATACCTGCAAGATAATTCCAATTGCTCCTGGTATAAATTTATAGCTTTTTGTAAAATTTGTATCAAATTACACTTAAATGATGCTTTTGTCAATATTATTACTACCTCAAATAAATTTGATCTTGAATCTTCCGAATTAGATGTGTTTTTTGCTACACTTAAACTAAGGATCAAACTGGTATAAGTAGACAGATAAAAATCTGCTTCTATTCCTTTTACCAAAATGATTTGAACTCAAGGCCAACTATTACTACAAGAGAGTACCAATGCAACTATCATCACATCCAGAACTACCAGAAATGTCACTGAATATACAACCTACCAGCACCTCTGCACCTACCAGCAGACCATTTCTGACTTGGCAACTAATCATAGATTGGGCAGAAGAACACTACCGTAGCAGAGCTTTTAGCAAAGATGAACGTATTCCTGCCCGTCCAGGTTTGCTGTATCTAGTACAAAAAGGGTCAATTCGTTTAGTAGGTAATGCCCACATTAGTGCCAGTCACAATAAGTCTAGCAAGTCAAAAATAAGTAATATTTCAGACGAAGCTTTCCTCGGATTTGTCGGTGCTGGTCAACCATTTGAACTAATAGCTCAGTCACCATTTACACTTCAAGCTTATGCTCATGCAGATCAAACAACTGTGCTTTGGATGTATTGGCATGACCTAGATAATTGGCCTTACTTTCGCAGAGAAGTCCTAGATGCCTTTAGATACCAACATCAACGGAAGCTTCTGTGGCTAAGTACCCTAGGCCAACGTCGCACCATTGACAGATTATTCGGATTTCTGACGCTATTAATTGAAGAATATGGAGAACCATGGATCGCCCAAGACAAACCAGAAGCAATAAGTGGTTATTATTTGCCTTGGCCTTTGACCCATGCTCAAATTGGCAGTGCTATTGGTTCAACCCGCGTAACTGTGACTCGTCTAATGGGTAAATTACGTCAGCAAGGCTTAATATTTATCCAGAATGATCATCTGATTTGCTTACCAACACAGTCTGAACAGTCACAATAGTTAAATAATTTTTGGGTAGTTAGTTCTGGGCGATTATCAAACTTGGATATTAATACATATCCAACCATAAATTGTTATTTTGCATATTAAAATATTATGCGTTAAATAGATAATTTTATCTATATTTATCATATCAAATGATTTGATTGTCATTGCTTACTACTCTATCCTTCTGATGCTAATTTATGTTAAACGAAGGAATTTTTATTTTATTTATTATCTTCCGTTATCTTCCGGCAATTCAGTATTTTGATGCTCGCCTTTAGCCAAATTTATGTATTCACAGTGTGGATATAGAGATAGTAAATATTAAGAGCTGCAAAAGTAAAGTAAATAGTTGAACATTATGGGTAAAGACTTTACTACACCAAAGTTAAGCACATTATCGCAGTATAATTATTAGCTCTAATCAATATATTGATCGCGTTCAAGCAGATGGAATTTTACTTTTGGTACTTCTACAAACCAAAATTATAAATATTAAGTCCTTTTAATTAAGCATCATAAAAACTCCTCTTAATTGTCCTCGCAAGAATAGAATAATTAATGCTATGGAAGGTACGTTTGTCGTACTCCGCGGAGTCGAACTGCTGTTGCCTTTTCTCTGCTATAGCACTACATAAATAGGTTAGGAAATTTCTCTACTCCCAACTCCCAACTCTCTTACAACCACAATTTATTGTCAACCACCAAAAAACTTACTGCTATACATATAGCAGTCGTTATTACTGTATTTGATATATCAAAAGCTTAAAACTCAGACAAAGCAAGATTTTTCCAACTTCGGTTCTTCCTTCTTCCCTCTGCTATATAAAACTCAAAAGCAACAATTTATTGCTAAATTATCACATAAAACTTTACGAACAAAAGGTTGTCATATAAAATCCGGTTATACAATTATCGCACTCTCTACTTCCATTCAATGCACACATAAAATGCCGGAATATCCCCAGATAATTCCCACTCTCATCCTTCCTTTCTGCTGACTCCTGAGTTATACGATAACTAATTATTCACTACATCATATTTCATATCAAAGATAACCGAATATTTTACTTGACACAGAGAAAGTTCCCATAATTTAATATCAAGAATCAAAAAATAAAAAACTAAAAGTCTAGTCAAGATATAGAAGAATATGATGCTGATCACAAAAGTTTACTCATCTACTTCACTCGATCTTAGTTGACTAACTCACCCAATCAAAGTTCAATGACTCACTTTATCAATATCAAAAAATCACCAGTAACTTCATTCATAAGTCACCACAATAACTAGAAAAAAAGCAGATAATATAAAGTATCAAGTTCGCAGTTAAAAGTAAAACAATGATGATTAAAGACCTCAAGCAAATATGATTTGTTCCCACAAAAACCTAATTAATTGGCCTTGATGGTATCACTAAAACTCAAACTGCGACTTTTTCCAGTACTTTAGGCAAGATAAGATATGATTTTTTATTAACTTTTAGATACTCATATTAAAAAAAAAAATTGTTTGTAAAAACTAATTTATTAGATGAATAAAGATTTAATTAAAGTCCTTTTAATAGAAAACAATACAGACGATTTTATTCTGATCTATGACTTACTGTCACAGGTAGAATCACCAAAAATATTACTAGACTGGGAAAATACTTACGAAGCAGGATTAACAGTAATGAAAAAAAATCAACATGATATTTGTTTGCTTGACTATAAATTCAAAGAAACAAAAGGGTTAGAAATACTTCAAACAGCAATTAATCTAGGTTGCCAAATGCCAATCGTATTACTCACAGATATAGAAAATCAAGAATTAGAGATGGATTTAATGAATAAAGGAGTAGCAGATTACTTGAATAAATCAGAAATTAACGAATATACATTAAATCGAATAATTCGCTATACACATGAGAATAATCAAAATTTAAACGCTTTAAAAGAAAGCAAAGCAAAGCTACAAGAAGCACAAAAAATTGCTCATTTAGGGAACTGGGAATATGACTTAAAGACACAAAAAATAACTTGCTCAGATGAAGCATTTCGCATTTTTGGTCTTAACCCTAGCAGAGGAGAACCAACTTATCTAGAATGGGTTGAAATGTTTACTCTCGAAAGTCAAAAAATATGGGATAAAAATGTGATTTTGATCTTAGAAAAGGCAGAAAGTTGTGAATGTGAATATCAAATCATTCGACCAGATGGTACATTAAGGTATATTTATACTCAGGCTGCTTTAATTGTTGATAGTAACTCAGAACCTATAGGCATATTCGGCACAGTGCTAGATATTACAGATCGTAAAAAAGCAGAGTTAGCTGTGCAGGAACTTAGACAAAAAGAGCATTTATTAGGACTCATTCTAGACCGGATTCATCAATCTTTAAATTTGGATGAAATATTAGAGACTACAGTAGAGTCAGTACGGTTTTTTTTGGAGTGTGACCGCGTCTTAATTTATCGTTTTTTGGAAGATGGAAAAGGTATCGTAGAAAAAGAATCTGTAGCAGCAGATAGCAGTCCAATTTTAGGTGAAATTATTGACGATCCATGTTTCCCAAATACAGATATTATAGAACGCTATAAACAAGGTTATATTAGTATAATAGAAGATATTGAAAGCCCAGATATAAACAAATGCCATGCCGATCTACTCAAACAGTTTCAAGTCAAAGCAAATATGGTATTGCCAATTTTAATTAATCAAGAAGGGGAAAAACAAGGTTCGGAAACTACTGCATGGGGATTAATAGTAGCTCATCAATGTACTCATAAACGACAATGGCGAATATCAGACACCGATCTATTGAGACGCTTGGCAACTCAGATAGCGATCGCTATTCAACAAGCTCAACTTTATCATCGTTTAGAAAAACTAAATCAAGAATTAAAAGAAATAGCTTATGTTGATGGTTTGACAGGAATTTGTAACCGTCGCCACTTTGAAGAAAAACTAGACCAAGAATGGAAAAGATTAACACGGGATCATGCTTCTATGTCAATAATTATGGTGGATATAGATTATTTTAAACCCTACAACGATACTTACGGTCATCAGCAGGGAGACAAATGTTTGCAACAGGTAGCTCAAACTATTAGTGCTGCAGTGAAACGACCAGGAGATTTTGTAGCTCGATATGGGGGTGAAGAGTTTGTGGTTGTACTGCCAAATACTCCCATAGAAGGAGCGCTGAAGGTTGCAGAAAAGATTATAACACAAATTGAGGCTTTAAAAATTCCCCATACAGCTTCGACAGTCAGTAAGTGGGTGACAAGTAGTTTAGGAGTGGCAAATAGTCACTGCTCTACTGACTCTAATCCTCAAATATTACTAGAAGCAGCAGATATGGCGCTATACAATGCTAAAAATACTGGTAGAAATCAAGTTTATATTGATGATTCATACTAAATCCGGTTTAGAAGAGAGATTTATTGTGAAGGTAAGGCAGAAGGCAGAAAGATTAGAAGGCAGAAAGATTAGAAGGATTTGGACAAATTAGCTTTTCATAACCGGATTTGGTATCATGTATAAAAAATTTTTAGGAGCAAAAGCAATAAATTCATTTAGTCATACAACTGTATAAATCTGGTTTCTCAGTAACCTTGATTGAATCTAGCTTAAAATCTCTATATTTGAGATTTATAGGCAAATTTCTGCTTTTTATAAAAAACATTCACTTAGCATAGAAATATGCAACAAACTCTGGGACTTACAGCGGATTCCATTTGGGTAGACCACAGTAAGGACGTTCCATGGAACGTCCCTACAAGGTTTGATGTGTGAAGATATTGTGTGCTAGCATATTTACACCCCACATTCCGCACGTCAATTTGTAGCATTAAAAGTAGTATATAAATCCGTAGCTTGGTAGGTATTTATACTATGCAAATCATCTCAATTACTTTTTTCGTTGATCAAATTCCGAGTAAAAAATTTACGCATAAATACTTGCTATACATGATTACTCAATCACGGCAGCTATGATTTTCTGCTAAAATTCTGTCTCCTGTCTCCTGTCTCCTGACTCCTGACTCCTGACTCCTGATTCGATACTACATTTTGTGGTGCGGAATGTGGGTTACACATTATTTTTTGTACACCTTTTCGCTTACTGCACTTTGAGCTGGACATTGTAAATACCTGAGCGCTCATTGCGATACTTGGTTCATTCATTAAAAAGCTAAGAGCTAACTGCTAATAGCTGAATGCTTACAAATTAATTTCATCCCTTAATATTAAATGGCGATCACTTAACCATTTTTTTAGTGGAAATAGAGCTAATATATTCAAAATTTTAAACTTAAACTTACTAGCATAATTAGTAGTATTAAGTGCTTGTCAAACAAGAATAAGTCTTCAACCGTTAGCGTAGCTCCCCCGGAGGGGGAACATGATATTACTTATTTAACTGTGCTAAAAATTTCTGATGTTCGGATGTTTTTAAACCTTTTTGTAACTCTGAGTTTACTTCTACTAAATTACCTGAAATTAAATTAGATACCGATAACCATAAACCAGGAAAAATTTCGCTTTTAATAATACCCTGTTCATCTATTGACAAATTAATATATTCTCCCTCTCGCCACCGAAACCAATCAATTTTTTGTTCGTAAACTTGCCAGACTAAATATTCTTGTACTTGGTTGCATCGATAAACTTTCAATTTTTCTCCTAAGTCATAAGAAGCACTACTGCTAGCAACTTCAGCAATAAATTCTGATGCACCTTCAACATAGCCATCTGCACTAATAATTGAATTGCCTCCAGTTTCGAGGCGTAATAAAGCATCCGGTTGTACTTCGTTATCAGCATCAAGGCGTACTGTAGTATTGTCTGCTAGAGTAACTCCTGGTGTCGCTACCCAATAATTACCAAGCCAAGTCATAATGAATGCGTGAGGTGTTCCGTGGGTAATGCGTACCGGAGAACTCATATATACAATTCCTTCTATTAATTCAGCTTTTTTGACATCAGACATTCTGGCATAACGTCGCTCAAATTCTGGACGAGTTAGGCGATCGCTATTTTCTAGTGGTAGAGTTTTGATGTTAGTTTCTAGCATAATGTTACCTCCTGAGATATACCTACTCCCCTACTCCCTAATGCACCATTTTAGCTGTGTCACGCCACTACTGGAGTGGCACTCCTAAGACTGTGCATATAGATTTTTGTTTCTAGGTGTCTCGATCTCCCCATCTCCCCACACTCCCCATCTCCCCATCTCCCCATCTCCCCATCTCCCCATCTCCCCATCTCCCCATAATTTTACACCTCTTCAAGTACAGCTTCTAAGTCAGATTCGGAAGTTTTTTGTAAAGCTTTTCTGAGCCAGGGGGGAGGGCTACCTTTTAATGTTTCTACTAA